>JAXJBF010000104.1:0-19014 GCA_036303105.1 Peptococcaceae bacterium
GGGCATGCGGCACAGAAAGCACAATGTCGCCAAATGGCGCCAATTCGCCTTCCAAAAGCTCAATTTCGTCATCACGCTCATACAGCGGGAAGCTGAGCACATCGGTGGCGCGGTCAATGCCGCGGTATTCTTTATTGATGGCTTGGATGGCATCATCGTCACAAAAGGTGAGCCCAATAACCAGTTCGTCTGGCAAGCCTTCCTGCTTGGCATACAGCGGCAGAATATCATTGAGCCGTTCCAGCCAGACAGGGTCCAACTCACCCCATTCGTTGACAATATCAAATTGCATGGTGTGCCTCCTTTATTTCAACAGGCTTTTCTTGTCCGGATAAGCAACGCGTTTATGATAGATGCTATTGATCATGCGGATCATTTCATCGGTGATCTCGTTGAGATCACGATACGTCAGGTTACACTCGATGAACTGCTTGTCGTTCATCTTATCGTTGATGAGGGTGCGGATAAACCCTGCCACCTGCGCATGATTGAGATGGTTGATGCTTGAACGCACCGCTGCTTCCACAGTATCGGCAATCATGAGTATGGCCGCTTCACGCGTTTGCGGCCGCTTTGCCATATAGCGGAAATCATCAGCTTTGACATCCGGATCGAGTTTTTTAGCCTTGTGATAGAAATAGCTGACCATGGTATTGCCATGGTGCTGGCTGATGATATCAATAATGGTTTGCGGCAGACGCGCTTCTTTTGCAAGCGCCACACCATCTTTCACATGGGTGGTAATGATCAAGTACGACAGGTTTGGCGAAATCTTATCATGCGGATTGAAATCGGTCATCTGGTTTTCCGAGAAAAACTCCGGCCGCTTGATCTTGCCGATGTCGTGATAGTACGCCGCTGTGCGCACCAACTGTGCATCGGCACCAATGCGCAATGCAGCCGCTTCGGCAAGATTCGCCACCATCAGCGAATGCTGATAGGTCCCCGTCGCTTTTTGCATCAGCGTACGCTGCAGCGGGGTGTTTGGATCGCAAAGTTCCATCAAGGTCAGCGAAGTGGTGACATTGAAGGCGCTTTCAATATATGGCAAAAGGCCAATGGTCAAGACCAGCGTCAGGAAACCATTGCCGACACAAAACAGCAGCACAGAAACCAGTTCACCAAGTTCCAGCCCGGCAATCAGGTAGTAAATCACGCTAACCAACGCCATGGCAGCAGTGGCATAAACCGCCGACATGGTGAGGTCGATGCGGCGGTGCAGCACCTTGACCTGGCCCAAGGCCATGAGAGAACCAGCGATGCCTGCAAAGGCCACATACACATCGTTGGTATACAGCGCCACAAGCAGCCCCATCAGCAGGGTCACAAAGATGGCCTCTTCGTTGTCCAAAAGAATCGCCAGCATGATGGCAACCGCCGGCAGCGGAATCAAAAAGTTGACCAGTTCGTCGGCCGACTGCACCGGGCCAATCTGAATCGCCGAAATGATCGGAAAGAGAATCATAATGATGGATATGGTCACAAGAATGATGGACGCATTGCGCTGCCATTCTTCCTGCGGCTTTTTCTTTGCGCGCCATTCGGAGAATTTCGACACAGCAAGAATGACAAGCAAAATTGCCATAATGACGCCCAAAGTGATTTTATAAGGGGAGCGGTCATTGTTGTTGGACAAGGCCTGAATGGCGGCGTAATCATCTTCGCTGATGATGTCCCCCTTGTTGACAATGACCTGATCTTTCTGCACCGTCTTGACAACAGGTTCCACGCTCTCCAACAATTCGCGGCGCTTGGCCTCACTGTCTTGCTGATTGATGACGCTCGTTGGATAAAATTCCGTGTTTTTGAAAATGCTGCTGACCAATTTCCGATCCAACACACTGAAAGCTTTGGAATTTTCCACCTCATCGAGGAGGTCTTCTTTGGCTTCAGCGAGATCGGCTTCCTTGACGCCTTTGCCCATCACATTGGATGAAATGGCCACCGCCTGCTGATGCAGCAGCTCCACATGATCAGCCGTGTAGGTGCTGAGACTTTCCCATTCGCTGTCGCTGAACTCCGTCGATAAAAGTTCGTTCAGTTCGTCGTGTCGTTTGCTGTAGTTTTCATCGTCTGCACCCGCAGCCTGTGTCTTTTCATCAACAACAAGAATATCCTGCAGCTTATCAAAAATACGATCGATGGACACCAGTGTAAGGTTGTTGAACTGATCAAGATTGATTTCATAGATGTCCTCAAAATTGTCCAACAGCTCCTGCTGCTTTTCCTCCGTGGCGGCTTCATCCTCATAGATGACCGAACGGTCCGCCGTGATGGTGCGCGTAGCAACATCGCCAACCTTCCAGAAAAGCTGCGTAGAAACCATTCCCTGCATCATGACAACGGTCATGATGAGGAAGCTGACAACAACAACGACTTTGTAAGAAAAGGTGCGTTGTTCTAAAAAACGGCTAAACGGTCTCCAATGTGGTGTCTTCTTGCGCTGTGGATGGTGTGATGTCTGATTTTTTTCTGAGTTCATGGTGACTCATCTCCCTCGCCTGATAGCGGTCATATGCCCGAATAATCTTGGCAACAACTGGATGCCGCACGACATCCTCCGCTTTCAGGGTATAAAAACCTATTTCTTCGATATTCTGCAATATCCGGTAGGCCTGGCGCAGACCGGACTGGTTGGCGTTTGGCAGATCAATCTGCGTGAGATCGCCAGTAACCACCGCCTTTGATCCAAAACCGATGCGGGTGAGGAACATTTTCATCTGCTCCGGTGTGGTGTTCTGCGCTTCATCCAAAATAATGAAGGCATCGTCCAGGGTGCGTCCACGCATGTAGGCAAGGGGGGCGATTTCTATGATGCCCTTTTCCAGATGACGCTGCGCTGTTTCCTGGCCCAGCGTGTCATACAGACCATCATACAACGGTCTCAGATAAGGATCTATTTTTTCCTGTAGATCGCCTGGCAGGAAGCCCAGTTTTTCTCCAGCTTCCACAGCGGGGCGAGTGAGAACAATACGTTCTACCTCGCGGCGTTTCAATGCCAGCACGGCCATCACCACAGCCAAATAAGTCTTACCAGTGCCGGCAGGACCAATGCCAAAAGTGATGGTCTTTTTGCGAATCATCGCCAGATAGTCTTTTTGCCCCTTGGTTTTTGGGCGGATCTGTTTGCCACGAGAAGTAATCATGAGAACTTCGTTGAGTCCTTCTACCTCAGCATTGGCCATCTGACGTGCAGCATTTGTGAGCGCATAGTGGATGTCGTTCTCCTCCAGCTCCCGTTCCCGCGCCAGGGTCATCAAATGCTCAAACAGCGTCCTGCCGGCATTGACACTCTCTTCTGTGCCGCTGAGTGTTACCACGTTTCCACGCGCAACCACACTGCATAGCAAATTGGAGGTGATCAGACGCAGCCAGTGATCGGCCGGGCCAAAAATACGTGGCGCGACCTTATCTTCCAGGACGATACGTTCTTTGTAATCGCTCAAATTATCTGTGCTCCTTTTACATGTCAATTGGCATACATGCTCTATCCTATTATACTCTATCCACATCGGTTCGACAATCTCGAATATCGACCAGAGAACGCCCTTGCAATCGGGATTTTTAAAGTGTATCATTAATTTAATAATGCATTCTTATGGAAGGAGGAGCCATGCTTCGTCTCATCAAAAACTTTAACCGTAATATCCAAGAGAACGTCCGCAGCAACCGACGCGTGTTCATTCTGTATTCTGTACTGCGTATACTTGTGATCATTGCCATGGTGCGCGCCATTTTCAATGCCAACTACAATGGGGCTTTCATTTGCCTGCTTTCGCTGGCATTGTTTCTGGTGCCATCACTGATGGAAAACGGCTTTAAGATCAATATTCCACCACTTCTGGAAGGCATCATCTATTTGTTTATTTTCTCTGCGGAAATTCTCGGTGAACTCAACCATTTCTACGCTGCCATTCCTTACTGGGACACCATCCTGCACACACTCAACGGTTTTTTGGCGGCAGCTGTTGGCTTTTCGCTGATCGATTTACTGAATCGCAGCAGCAGCCATTTTCTGCTCTCGCCATTTTACCTCTGCCTGATGGCGTTCTGTTTCTCCATGACCATCGGCGTGCTTTGGGAATTTCTTGAGTTCAGCGCCGACACCCTGCTGCACACAGACATGCAGAAAGATTCGGTCATCACAGCCATTCAATCGGTGTACTTTGATCCGAATGGCGCGCAAAAAGTTGTCCACATTCCAGATATTGTAGAAACGCAGATTTTCACAGCCAATGGCGATGTCTACACTGTGCCTGGTTATTTAGACGTTGGACTGCGTGACACCATGGGCGACCTCTTCGTCAACTTCCTTGGTGCTCTCACATTCAGCATCATCGGTTACTTCGGCCTGGTGCATCGTGATCGCCACAAAAAGAACCTCGTCTTTAACTTGGTGCCCACCCGCGACCAGGAAGAGAGCGATGACAGCAACTATACTTTCGCCAGCGGCGGTTTTACCTCTGACGATGACGACAATTAAACAACAAACAGCGCATCAGTACCAACTGATGCGCTGTTTGTTTACAAAAAAACTGCCTCTATGCAATAGAGACAGTTTAAAGGAAAGGTATGTCAGACGACCAGCGTCCGAGCAACAACACAGTCTGCGTTACTTCGTCTTTTTCAACGCCAGATAATAGAACCCTGCCAGCATAATACTGCCGCCAACAACGTTGCCTAAGGTGACTGGCAGCAGATTGTCAATGAGAATGCCCGACCAGTTCAAACTGTCCATCTGTGCCGCAGTGATGCCGAAGAGATCGCTGGCTGCTTGTGCGTAGTCGGCGTTGCCCTTGGCAAGGTACCCCAGCGGCAGATAGAACATATTGGCGACACTGTGCTCGAAGCCGCAGCTTACAAAGACCCAAATTGGAAAGAAAATGCCGGCAACCTTACCGACGGTGTCTTTCGCGGTTGCTGCTAAAAAGACGGCCAGGCAGACCAGGAAGTTACACCAGATGCCACTGAGAAAGGCCGGCCCTACACCGAGCCCAACTTTGCCAACGGCTGTTTTGATGGCATAAGCCCCCATGCGTGCACTGGAAAGATCCAGCTGACCCATGGCATACACCGTCACCGCCAGAAGGACGGCACCAATGGCATTAGCAATGGCCACATAAACCAGGTTCTTGACCACGCCGCCAAAACCAATCTTACCGGTTGGAATGCCTAATACATTGAGGCAACTGCCAGTGAGCAATTCGGAACCAGTGAGCACGATCGAAATCAACCCTACAGGGAAGATCGCGCCGCTGACCACGCGTGCCACACTCATGTTGTCGATGGCATGGCCGGCAATCAGTGCCGCATCCGCCCCGAACGAAATCATTAATCCTGCCATAATGCCTAAAAGCAGCGTCTTCATAAAAGGATAGGTCACTTTATTGACGCTGTTCTGGGTGAGAATATCGATCACCTCTGCTGGTGTATTGTATCCTTGACTCACAGTTATCGCTCCCCTTTTATAAGATTCTGACTATTCCGTCTGTATTTTATTATAGTCTAAAGCGGACCTGCTTTCCATATTAAGAAGCATTAAATTGTCCGCGCACCATTAAAACTATTTATAACGTTACGTGTTTTTCACCATAATACTTTCTATATGCGTTATAATAAAGTCATTCCATTACACAGAAAGGTCTTGATGCTATGCCAACTTTCCCATCCGCCGATCACCGCACCACCATTCACTATCATGCCTGGCTGCCGGAAACCACACCACGCGCCGTGCTTGTGCTTTTTCACGGCATGCTTGAATACAGCGGTCGCTACGAACCATTTGCCAACGCTTTAAACGCCCAAGGCATCGCCGTCTATGCCCAGGATCACCTTGGGCATGGGGAAAGTGTGCACCCAGCCAGTCAACACGGCCACTTTGCCGATACAAACGGCAACCGTTTTGTCATCAACGACTGTCTGCACATGCTTTCTATCGCCCACGCCGCGCACCCACAGGCACCACTTTTTCTCATGGGCCACAGCATGGGTTCCTTCTTGGCGCGCCAGCTGCGCCACCAATTCAGCTTGCCAGCGCTCTCTGGCGTTATTCTCATGGGCAGCGGCAAACAGCCGCGTCTGGCAGTAAAAGCCGCCCAGGCTTTTACCGCAGCAATTGCTAAACAGGCCGGGATCGAGCATAAAAGCCCACTGCTCTTCAAGCTCATTCTCGGCGGCAACAATCGCCGCTGTCATCCCCGCCGCAACAGCTACGACTGGCTCAGCCGCGATCCTGACCGCACCGACGCCTTTGCTTCCGACAAGCGCAATTGCGACAACTTTACCGCGCAAGCCTACAACGATATGCTCACCGGCATGCTGACCAATTATGATGCGCGCCGCACCAGCACCATCGACACCAGCGTGCCGCTGCTCATCCTTTCCGGCGATGCCGATCCCATCGGCGAATACGGCAAAGGCATCATTCGGCTGCGCGACGATTTCCTCGCATTGGGCTGCAACGATGTGCGCGTGATTCTTTATCCAGGCGCGCGGCACGAACTTCTCAATGAAATCAATCGTGACCAAGTTACCCGTGATATTCTTGACTGGCTCAACGCTTTGCTTTGAGCGTCATCAGTACAAAAACCATGCGTTTTGACGTGTCCCAATAATTTTATCCAATTATTAGGCACACATCATGACGCATGGTTTTTTTCTTGCTCCACAGCTGTTCAAAGCTTGCACCAATCGATCGGTTCCAATCCATCCTGAATAAGGTAAGCATTGGCACGTGAGAAAGGTCGACTGCCAAAGAACCCGCGGCTTGCTGACAGGGGACTTGGGTGCGGGCTTTTGATGATGTGATGACGGCTCGTATCAATGAGCGGAATCTTACTTTGCGCATGCGCGCCCCAGAGTATGAAAACCAATGGTGTCTGGCGTGCGCTCAAACGCCCAATAATAGCATCTGTGAGCGTTTCCCAGCCGTGACCAGCATGGCTTTTGGGACGTCCCTGAGCAACGGTGAGGGTGGTGTTTAAAAGCAGCACCCCCTGCTCGGCCCAACCTAAGAGACACCCATGATTGGGGCGTGTACAGCCGACGTCGGCTTCCATTTCCTTAAAAATGTTGATCAATGATGGCGGTGGCTGCACCCCTGGCCGCACAGAAAAGCTTAACCCATGTGCCTGGCCTGGGCCATGATAAGGGTCTTGTCCCAGTATAACCACCTTGGTATCGGCATAACTTGTCACGCGTAGCGCATTGTAAATGTCTTCCATCGGCGGGAACACACGCTCTGTCCGATAAGCCTGCTTGAGAAATTCTCGCAGTTCTTGGTAATAGGGCTTCGCAAATTCATCGTCCAAGACTTCCGCCCAATCGTTCTGCAAAAAATGAACCATATTCCTTCACATCCTTTGTGTTCTATTGTGCCACGAAAACCTTCGCTTGTCATCCGCATTTGTACGATCTTTCCATAAAAAAACACGCCTGTCATACGTGACAGGCGTGTTTGCACAAACGACCTATATAAAGGCGTGAGATCAGAACAGCAGCATGGTGCTTAATGCATTGGCTCCTGCTTCGATCATTGGGTCAAAGAAGAGACCCATCGCAATGCTCATGACCATGCAGATGATGAGCGCAATCTTCATGCCAATTGGCGTCTTGATCTTGGTCATATCCGCATCTTCTGGCACCGGCGCGAAATAGCATTCACGCACGAGGCGCAGATAGTAGTAAACGGAAACCATGCTGAACAAGAGTGCAATGATGGAGAAGATCAGATAACCGCTCTGGATGGTCGATGTGAAGATGATGAACTTCCCAATAAAGCCACCAGTAGGAGGCAGCCCGCCGAGGGAGATCATGAAGATGAACAGCCCTGCAGCAAGAAGTGGTGAACGTTTGCTCATACCAACATATTTCTTCATATCTGTGGTACCTGCAGCGATTTCCACATTGGATGCAGCAATGAAGGCACCAATGTTAGCGAATGCGTAAGCAGCCACATAGAAGCAGATAGCCACAATGCCAAGGGTGTTGGCCGCTGCCACTGCGAGCAGCAGATAACCAACCTGCGCGATGGAAGAGTATGCAAGCATACGCTTGATATCACGCTGCGGAATGGCAACGAGGTTCCCGAAGATGATGGAAAGCATTGCCAGCGCAATGACCACATACAGCCAGGAATCTGCAAAATAAGTGAAGTAGTTGAACAGCAGACGGCAAAGAACACCAAGGGTGGCAACCTTTGCGCCGACAGCAAGAAAACCTGCCACAGGCGTTGGTGCACCCTGGTAGATATCAGGTGCCCACATGTGGAATGGCACTGCGCTGAGTTTGTAAGCAAAACCTGCCAGGAAGAACAGTACGCCAACAACCATGAAAGCGGTGTGTGAGAAAGCGTAAATGTTCATTGCCATTTCCAGGAACACGGTGGTGCCCATGAAGCCATAGATCAAAGAAATACCATAGAGCATAACAGCTGAGCTGAGTGCAGAAAGTACAAGGTATTTGATGCCAGCTTCAGTAGAAAGAGCATTGTGGCGGACGATACCAATGAGCACGATGAAACTCATGGTCATCAGTTCGAGGCCTACATACAGAGTGATCAGGTCACCAGCAGCGGTGAACACCATCATCCCAAGCGTTGCAAAGACAAGCAGGATGTAGTATTCCGCTTCGCGGAGGCCTTTTTTCTTCACATAGTCGCAAGAGCAGAGCGATACAAGCACTGCGCAGACGAGAATCAATTCTTTAAAGAACAGACTGTAACTATCGGTATAGTACATGCCATTGAATACGATGCCAACTTCCGGCGGATAGATCACACCGACCACGCCAATGATAACGAGGCCAAGAACGGTGATCCAGCCATATGGAAGGGCTGCCCCTTTTTTCGCAATGAGCTTAGCCAAAAGAAGGATCAAACCAAGGACGAATACCAACAATTCCATTGTAATCGCTTGAAAAGTCAGCATTAGAAGATCCCTCCAATCACACTGGATTCAATTGCTTGGGCAATAGGTGCAACGCCGGATTCGATCATCGCGCCGATGCCGTGTGGATAGATACCGAACACAAAGAGTGCGATAACCAGCACGCAAGGACCAACGAGATAAATCCCGTGGATATCATGGAGATGATCCCACTTTGGATTGCGAGGCCCCATGAAGGCAATGCGCACTGCACGCAGGCAGTAAGTAGCGGTGATAACGATACCGGAAATAGCCACAACGGCCATCATGCGATAGCTGATGAAGCCAAGGATGACTTTATCGCAGGTAAAGCTGCCCATGAAGATAAGGAATTCAGCAACAAAGTTGAACATCCCAGGAAGCCCGAGGCAAGCCAGCGCTGCCAACGTGAACAGCACTGCTGCGCGTGGCATCTGCTTAGCAAGACCGCCAAACGCGGTGATGTCGCGGGTGCCAGCTTCGTGGTAGATGTAACCAATCACGCTGAAGAAGAGCCCCATCATGAGACCGTGAGCAACCATCTGGCTGACTGCACCAGACAGGCTCATGAGGTTCAAAGTGGATACACCTAAAAGGATGTAACCCATGTGGCTCACGCAGGCATAACCAACGAAGAGCTTCATGTCTTTCTGAACCATTGCGATGAATGCACCATAGATGATGTTGATCATACAAAGCAGACCAATAACAGGTGCCCAGAACTGTGCCCCTTCTGGGAAGAAGCTGACGGCACAACGGATGAGACCATAGGCACCAAGCTTGACGATAACGCCGGCATGGAGCATGGAAACAGCTGTAGGCGCTGCAGCATAACCAAGAGGAGACCAGGTGTGGAATGGGAACATCTTAACGAGGAACCCAAAGCCAAATGCCAGGAAGGCATAGGCAAAGATTTGGAAATCGGTGCCATAAGCCACTGTGGAGAGCTCATCCATATTAAGTGTGAGATACCCCAAACCAGCACTGCTTGCGCCATAGAGGTACATGGAAATAATACCAACAAGCACAAACACAGAGCCAATGAGCAGATACAGCACAAGTTTCATAGCGGCGTAATCTTTACGAACAGAACCCCAAACCCCAACGAGGGTGTACATTGGTACGAGAGCGAGTTCGAAGAAGATATAGAAGAACAAGAGGTTTTGTGAAGCAAATACGCCATATACCCCACAAACCAAAATCATCAAGAAGATGAAGAATTCTTTGGTCCGGGTGTTCATATCATAGGAGATGCACGCCCCGGCAAAGATGATCAAACTGGTCAAAAGCATCAGCGGCGCGCTGATCCCATCCACTGCCATGATGTAATTAATCCCGAGATATTCAGAGCAGGTGATGTTTTCGACAAACTGCATGCCGCCTTCGCTGACATTGTACTGCGCAAACATGAAGAGTGTGAGCAGAAGGTTCACGCCCATGAACCCAATGGCCGTTTTCTTGATGACATCCACTTTATCACCAGGGATAAAGAAGATGACGATGGCACAAAGGATTGGCATCAATGTAATCAGCGACAGAATTGGAAATCCTAGACTATTCATTGACTACATCCCTCCTAACATCGGCATGGCTTTCCAGAGCACAATCACGATCACCGCAAAGAACATGACTACTGCATAGGTCTGCATGTTACCAGTTTCAGTCTTGCGCAGTTTTGCACCAAGCCATTTGGTGACGTTAGCCACACAATCCAGGAACCCATCGATGATGTAGGTATCGAACCATTTGCAGACATAAGAGAAGCCCATGACCACTACATCAAAAATCCACTGATAGATCTGGTCGATGTAGAAGCGGTTGGAGAGAATGCCATAGATAGGACCGCTTGCTTTAGCGATCTTAGCAGGGTCAATGCTCTTCTTATGGTACATGAGATAAGCCAGACCAATCCCAGCCAATGCCAGTACGGTAGAAAGAAGCATGACAAAGTAATTGGCTTCCGGATGATGTGGTTCGCCGTAGAATACATAGGAGGCATAGCCATTGTGCATGAATGGTGCACCAACGAAACCAGCGAAGATCGCAAATACCGAAAGAATGATGAGTGGCACCGTCATGACCTTTGGCGATTCATGAAGGTGACCATGTGGTGTACGGTTTTCACCAAAGAAGGTGCGGAAGATCAAACGGAACATATAGAACGCCGTCATAAACGCAACCAATTCAGCGACAATGAAATATCCATAGTGTCCAGTGGTGTAAGCAGTGGTGATGATTTCATCCTTGGACCAGAAACCGGCAAATGGGAAAATCCCAGCCAAGGCCAACGAACCAATGATGAATGTCCAGGTGGTGATTGGCATATATTTACGCAAGCCACCCATCACTGCCATGTCATTGGAACCAACACAGTGAATGACGGAACCTGCACCAAGGAAGAGCAATGCTTTGAAGAATGCATGTGTGCCCAAGTGGAAGGTTGCCGCAGTGATGGTGCCAAGACCAATGGCCATAACCATGTAACCAAGCTGACTCATCGTAGAGAACGCGAGCACACGCTTGATATCGTTGTTCACGAGTGCCATGCAGGCTGCAAAGATGGCTGTGAAACCACCAATGAAGGTGATCACTTCCATGGTCAGCGTTGCACTGGAGAAAAGTGCAAACTGGCGTGCCAGGAGATAAACACCGGCAGCAACCATGGTCGCAGCATGGATCAACGCACTGACAGGAGTAGGACCTTCCATGGCGTCTGGCAGCCAAACATGCAGAGGGAACTGTGCAGACTTACCAATAGGCCCGATGAATACGAGAATACCCATAAGGGCAACCAACGCTTCATTGCCATAGTTTGGAATCAATTCAGAAAGCTCGGTGAAATTGAAGGTGCCAAAGGTGGCAAAAATCAGGAAGAAACCGAGCATGAAGCCAAAGTCGGCAAGACGGTTGAAAAGGAATGCCTTCTGACTCGCACGTGCTGCACTATCGGTATCGTAATAATAACCAATGAGCAGGTAGGAGCAGAGACCAACCATTTCCCAACCAAAGAAGATAAAGAAGTAATTGTTGGCTACAACCAACAGCAGCATGGAGAATACGAACAAACTCAAATAGCTAAAGAAGCGAGGTGTTCCAGGATCTCCGTGCATATAACCGGTGGAATAGATCGCAACCAGTGTCGCAACGACCATAACGACAAAAAGCATCATTGCTGTTAATGGATCGATGAGGAAGCCGAGCTCAATGGAGAAATTACCAATAGCGAGCCATTCGACACCATATTCGATCGGATTGTTCATGGTGGCCGCGCCGCCAAGAACTTCAATGCCGATGCCACTGGCGATGATCAAATCGATGACAAATACACCGATAACAATACCCACCGTCAGGTTTTTACTGCGTCCGGTAAAAAGGCCGGTAATCGCAAAAGCAAGGAGCGGCAGTAATGGCAACAGCCAAGCATACTGTATCATTATTTATACCCCCCTTACCATTTCAACCAATCGATCTTCGCAACATCGCTGTTTCCGCTTTCACGGAAATGCTTGATGATGAGTGCCAGACCGACGGCAACTTCTGTTGCCGCAACAACAAGAATAATCAGGACAAACGCGTAGCCATTGACACCATTAATGCCGACAAAACGGTTAAACGCCAACAGATTGATGTTAACCGCATTCAGCATCAATTCAATACCCATTAAAACTGCAATGACGTTGCGTTTTGCCAGGGCATTAAACAAGCCGATGGCAAAGAGGAACGCGCCCAATAACAGATAATGTGTGAGTCCGATCATTGGCCATCATCCTCCTTCCCGATAACAATTGCACCAATCATGCCAACAAGCAAGAGCAGCGCAACCAATTCAACTGGCAATACATAGGTGCCGAAGAGTTCGATACCAATTTGCTGGATCCAATCTTCAGGCAGCGCCTGTGGTGTAATAAGGTTCAAGCTGCGGATGATGATTGCCATAACAACAGCAATCCCCACAGAAACCACACCAGCGCCCACTACAGTGCTGGAAAATGGATTGGTACCATCGAAATTTTCCTGATTGGCATGACGTGTCAGCATGATTGCAAACACCGTCAGGATTGTGATAGCACCAACATAAACCATGATTTGAACAACAGCAAAGAACGATAACTGCAAGGTTGCATAAATACCAGCAACCCCGATAAAGCACAATACCATGCTCAACGCACTGTAAAGGATGTTCTTATGAGCAACCATCATGAGCGCCCCAAAGATGACAACAAAAGCCATCAAATAGAACAAAACTGGCGAGATCATTCAGCTGCCCCCTTTCCTTCTTCAGAAGGTGCTGCTTGAGGTTTTGCTGCTTCCTGTGGTTTTTCAGTCTCAGCAGTCTCAGATTTAGCTGCAGGTGCTTGAGGTTTTGCAGCCGCAGCGTCGGCCGGTTTTGCCGCTGGTTTTGCAGCAGGCTTCGCTGCTGGTTTTGGTGGCTTCACCGGTTCCGGCATGCCTATTGGGTTACCTTCTGGACGTTTCTTATTCCAATAATCCGCTTGCACTTTGTTGAATTTCTCATTCATTGCCTGAGGAATTCCACTCAGAAAATCATATTCTGTATTGTCGTAACTATAGCAAGCAATTTCAAAGTTGTTTGCGTTTTTAAGCGCTTTGGTTGGGCATGCTTCAATGCACATTCCGCAGAAGAGGCAGTATTCCACCTGCATTTTGTAGGCAGTTACAACCTTTTTTCCTTCCTCGTTTTTCTCCGTTTCCACGGTAATGACATGGTTTGGGCAAGCCCGTTCACACAACCCGCAAGCAATGCACTTTGACAACTCATAGTCAAAGAAGCCTTGGCTGGCAGGTGGGAGGTCTGGACGTTGTTCCGGATACTGCTCAGTGATCTCTCGCTTGAACCAGTGTTTCCCTGTAACGCCGAGGCCTTTTAATAAACCGATTCCGTACATACATCCACCTCCTATGCCATGAACTGAATGGCTTTGATCACGATGCCGGTAATAGCAAGGTTAACAACCGCCAGCGGAATCAAAACTTTCCAATTCAATTTGAACATGTGGTCGATACGGATACGAGGATAGGTCCAACGCACCCACATGTTGAGCAATACAAAGATATAGGTCTTAATGAAGAGCCAGAGCCAACCAGGCAGGAATGGGCCGTCCCAACCGCCAAGGAAGAGGACTGCTGCCAGCCAGCACATAGCCAACATTGCAACGTATTCACCGAGATACATGAATGCAAAACGCATGCCGCTATACTCGGTCTGATAACCAGCGATCAGTTCCTGCTCACCTTCGGCCAAGTCGAATGGTGAACGGTTGATTTCAGCCGTTGCAGCAATCGAGAAAATAATGAAGGCCAGTGGCTGACGCCAGATGAACCAGCCATTCTCAACCTGATCATAAACGATGTCATTGAGGTTCAAGCTGCCAGTAAGCATAACAATGCCCAGCAAGGAGAACAACAATGGAATTTCATAGCTGACCATCTGTGCGGCTGCACGCATACCACCCATGAGGTTGTATTTGTTGTTGGCCGCCCAACCAGAAAGCAGGAGTACAATCGTCGTGAAAGCACTGACAGCGAAGTAATAAATCAAACTGACTGGAGAATCGTACACCGTCATGCCTTCGCCCAATGGCATCACCGCAAACACCATCATCGTAGGAATAAAGACAACGATTGGCACCAGATTGTAGAGGAACTTGTCTGCTCTGTCTGGTGTTACGGTGTTCTTACTGACGAGCTTCAGAATATCCATAAAAAGCTGGAAAATCCCGAATGGCCCGCAACGGTTTGGTCCTAAACGTTCCTGAATAAAGCCAGAAATTTTACGTTCCAGATAAACCAGAATAATAACGTTGCACAACAGGAAAATCAGAATAGCCACAGCAGCAACGATGCGTTCGATCCACAGTCCCAATGTCTCGGAACCGCCAAGGCGCATCGTGATGTCGACGATCCAATTGCCTATGTTAATAAACAAATTATTAAGCACGAATAACTACCCCCTTTAGCGGTCCACTTCACCGAGAACGATATCGACCGATGCCAGGGCTGCAACGTAATCCTGCATGAACATGTCTTCAACACCGACAATATCCTGCAGCGCAAATACGCTCATCATACTTGGTGCATGGATACGTACACGATATGGCTTAGTGCCGCCATCACTGACAACATAGAAGCCGAGCCATCCCATACCACCTTCAAGCTGAGCATACGCACTACCAGCAGGAACCTTGATCATCTTTGGCACTTTACCCATCGTAGGGCCTTCATCAGGCATTTGTTCCAGTGCCTGGCGAATGATCTTTGCAGATTCTGCCATTTCCCAATAACGTACCATGTAGCGATCATAGCAATCACCAATCTCTCCAGTAGGTACATCAAAATCGAAACGGTCGTATACACTATATGGCTTATCCTTGCGCAGGTCGATCTTCGCACCAGCAGCACGCAAGTTCGCACCATATACGCCATAATTGCGGCACATTTCAGCATCAATCACGCCAACATTTTTTGTACGTGCAAGGAAAATTTCGTTGCCATTCAGGACATTGTCGAAGTCCTTCAATGCATCTGGGAATTCATCCAACCACTTTGTCAATTTTTCCTTGAATCCAGTTGGCAATGGTGTTGGCGCCCCGCCAATGCGGAATGCATGGTTATTCATGCGGCTGCCGCTGTAGGCTTCAAGCAAATCAAAAACTTTTTCACGTTCACGGAACATGTACATCCAAACGGTATAACCATTGAAGTCCAACGCCATGCAGGCAAGGTATACCAAATGGTGAGCAATACGCTGCAATTCACCAATAATAACACGCACATATTCACCGCGTTCAGGCACTTCTACCCCCATGAGTTGTTCTACCGCCATGCAATAGCCCCATTCATTGAGGATGCATGAAAGATAATCGAGTCGATCGGTATATGGCACAACCTGGGCCCAAGTACGATCTTCACAAAGCTTTTCAATACCACGGTGGAGATAGCCGCACACGTTCTGGCAGCCTACTACCTTTTCACCATTCATTGTCAGCTTTGCGCGAAATACCCCGTGGGTGGAAGGGTGCTGAGGGCCCATGTTCATAATATAAGTTTGGGATGGGTCGTTGTCCTTCTGCAGGTTTTGCAGCTCTTGCTGCTTTTGCATCAGTTCTTCGATCGTCTGCTCTTCAGAATTTGCATAGCGACCTTGCTTTTCGTAAATACTCATCGTTTTCCCCCTCCCTTACTTTCTGACATGGTTCTCGTAATCCTTACGAAGTGGATGACCAACAAAATCATCCGCCAGGAAGATGCGGCGCAGATCTGGATGACCTTTGTATTCTACGCCCATGAGGTCATAGCTCTCACGTTCCAAAATATAGGCTGCCTTAAACACACCATCCAAAGATGGCAGCCAAAGATCATCTTTTGGAATATGCACAGACACTCGGATCATGTCCATATCTTCCAAATTCATCAGATTGTACACACCAACCATATCGTCAGGATATTCTACTGCACAAAGGTCAAGCAGCGCATCATATTTGCACTTGTTAGCCAAGTCCATGATGGCCTGCACAAAATCGTCACGATCCACTGTGAAAGCCGTCACACGCGGATCTTCTTCTTCCTGCAACGCAGGAATCACATTCATGATTTGTTCCTTGAGCACGCCTTTCACCTCTCTCTCTCAACGATCGTTGGATCATTCACACGATCCTTCAGCTTCAGGCAAGCATCAAAAAGCGCTTCTGGACGTGGAGGGCAGCCAGGCAGGAATACATCAACCGGCAAAAATTCCTTCACGCCGCTGACCATTGAATACCCGCCAGCAAAAGGCCCACCGCTGACCGCACAGTTGCCCATCGCAATAACATACTTTGGCTCCGCCATTTCTTCGTAAATACGCTTAATCAGCGGTGCCATTTTCTTCGTTACCGTGCCTGCAACAATCATCAGGTCAGCATGACGTGGCGATGGACGGAATACTTCATACCCGAAACGTGCCAGGTCGAAGCGTGCCCCACCAGAGCACATCATTTCAATTGCACAGCAAGCCAGACCAAAGGTAACTGGCCAGAAAGAACGGCTGCGTCCCTGGTTCAGCACCTTATCAATCGTTGTCAAAACCACGCAACGGTCAAGTTCCGCCTGTGTTGGTTCGGTATTACGCAGGTAGTCCGTAACCGGCGAAATTCTTGTCGAAGGGCTCCACCCTTCAGAGGTAGGCATGTGCTCCTCGTCAAAACGCACCTTATCTATTTCCATTCTAGCGCGCCCTCCTTCCATTCATACCACAGACCGATGCACAAGAGCACTAAGAATACTGTGCCGGCAACCACCGGGAACAATCCCACACTCTTGAAGGCAAGGGCCAGAGGAAAGAAGAATACAGTTTCAATGTCAAACAATAGAAATACAAGTGCATACATGTAGTACCCAACACGGAAGTTGACCCAAGCGGTCCCTTCGGTGTCGATCCCGCATTCAAACGTTTCACGCTGTTCCTTACTGTGATAGTAGTGAGGGCTGAGCAAAAGGCTCACGCCGATACCAGCACAGGTCAGAACCAAGGCCAACGCGACGAATAACAGGACAATCCATAATCCATCATTCACCTTAAAACCTCCCCTATATAATAATCTCTCCTATCTGCGAAAAAATGCACAGACAGAATTTTGGGCATAAGAATGCCTTTTATATCTACTATATTATGCAACATTTTTTAATTAAATACAATTCTCATTGTAACAATTTACAGAACCATGATAAATTTTTATCAATCATCGGCACCGAGATCTCATTTAGAAAAGTCTATTGAGGGGCTATGTTAAGCCTCTTGCACCTTTTCATAACCAACCACTGTCACTCATATTACAACATCTTTAAACACTAAATATTCAGATTCGAATTATACAATCGCTTAATTTTCTTAAAAATGATCTGCTTTCTATTTCTTCAAAAACAGGAAAAAACAGCGACTTTCAGCCTCTGCAGATTTAAAACTGTCGAAAAATTACAACAACAAACATGCCATTTTCCATAACTATCTCTCTATACATTGTGCCCTTTTTCTTGATGTTGACACAGTAAATCATCATATTTTACGCATCATTTCTCTTTGCGATTAACAGATCTATCTATTTTTTCTCACGTTTATCTTGAGCACAAAAAAGAGCCGTCCATCACGGACGGCTCATAACAATTAAAGATATTGTTTCATCTTCAAACGTTCGATAGAACGATAGAGCGCTGCTTCTGCGCGTGCAACGTCAACGTTGCCTTCACGCTTTTTAGCAAGGCGTTCTTCTGCACGCTGCTTTGCACGTTCTGCACGATCAAAGTCAATCTGATCGGCAGTCTCGGCACTTGGCGTGAGTACGATGACGTGGTTGTTGTCAACTTCGACAAAACCGCCGCCAATGAAGATGTAACCATTTTTATTGTCTTTATCGACGTAGCGCACGATTTCAGGCGTCAATGCCGCAATCAGAGCGGCATGGTTCGGCAGGAAGCCGATCTCACCTTCTGGCGTGCGTACGACAACGCTTTTTGCTTCGACGGACAGTGCTTGATGGTCTGGAGCGACCACTTCCAACTGCAGCAGTTTTTCTGCCATGGTGAGCACCTCCTTACATTACGCTGCCACTTTTCTTCATTGCCTCTGCTTTGGCAACAGCATCGTCGATGGTACCTACCATGAGGAAAGCCTGTTCTGGAAGGTCATCGTGCTTCCCTTCGAGGATTTCTTTGAACCCACGCAGAGTTTCCTTGAGCGGAATGTACTGACCAGGGTTGCCAGTGAACTGTTCCGCAACGAAGAAGCACTGACTCAAGAAACGTTCGATCTTACGAGCGCGGGCAACGATGAGTTTTTCTTCATCAGACAATTCATCCATACCAAGGATGGAGATGATATCCTGCAGGTCTTTATAACGCTGCAGTACTTCCTGTACTTGACGCGCGATGGTGTAGTGTTCTTCACCAACAACGAGTGGGTCAAGAATACGAGAAGTAGATGCCAGTGGGTCCACGGCTGGGTAAATACCTTTTTCAGAAATACCACGGTCCAATACGGTCGTTGCATCCAAGTGTGCGAAGGTCGTAGCTGGCGCTGGGTCAGTCAAGTCATCGGCAGGCACATAAACAGCCTGTA
>JAXJBF010000105.1:0-3947 GCA_036303105.1 Peptococcaceae bacterium
GGTTTCACGATATGGAATATAAACCTTGTCAATAATAGCTTTGGCGCCATATTTACGTTCCATTTTGCTCATGATATGATCAAGATGTACTTCGCCCATGGTAGACAACTGTAATTGACCACTTTCAACGTCTTTTTTCAAAACACAGGTTGGATCTTCTTCGGCAATTTTGTTCAATGCCGTTCCCAACTTATCCTCTTCACCTTTATTTTCTGCACGCACGCATACCGTATAAAGTGATGGTTGGAAGTCAATGGCAGGATATTTTACCGGGAATTCTTTGCTGGCTAAGGTATCACCTGTACGCACATCATCCAATTTAGGAATAACGATAATATCCCCTGCGGATGCACTGCTCAGTGGTTCTTGACGTTTACCGATTAGGGTAAACATTTTAGAGATCTTCCCTTCATTTTCACTGGAAGTGTTATAAAAACTCATTCCTTCGGTGGCTTTCCCACTGATCACGCGTACATAGCTGAGTTTGCCAGAGAATGGATCCAAGCTTGTTTTAAACACAAATGCAGAAAACGGATCATCGTGATTAACCAAAAGTTCTTCCCCAGTATCAATGTTAACCGCTTCATTGATGCGCTGGGTGGTATCAGGCATAAACTTAATCAGGCAATCTAAGAGCAAACGACTGCCGATATGAGACACTGCACTACCACATAAAACCGGGCAAACACGACCGCCTTTCATCCCTTGATAGAGTCCTTCATAAATTTCGTCAACGCTTAAAGGTTCCCCTTCCAGATACTTTTCAAGGAGTTCATCACTGCCTTCTGCAGCAGCTTCCATGCACATGTCTAAGACTTCACTGACGCGATCTTTTAAGTCATCAGGGATTTCACATTCCTGACGTTCTCCATTGACCCATTCATAGGCCTTCATGGTCGGTACGTCAATAATGCCTTTAAAATCACTGCCTTCTCCGATTGGCACCTGGAGTGGCATGACGGACTTACCAAAAAGCTCACGCATGCGTTCCAGTGAGCCAAAAAAGTCGGCATTTTCCATATCCATTTTATTTACATAAACCAAGCGTGGAAGATGAAGCTTTTTACCATATTGCCAAGCACGAATCGTGTCGACCTGAATCCCTGATTCTGCTGAAACAACAAGCATCAAACCATCTGCTGCACGCAATGCTTCGCTGACTTCGCCGCTAAATTCCGAATACCCTGGCGTATCAATGAAGTTAAGTTTATAACCATTCCATTCACATGGAGCCATCCCGAGCTGAATGGTAACATTGCGGGTGATTTCTTCTGGTTCAAAATCCAGAATATGTTTGTTGTCCTTGCCACGTCCAACTGAATCAACGCCTTTACACATCAAAAGCATGGACTCAACAAGCGCCGTTTTACCAGCTCCATCGTGGGACAATACCGCAATGTTACGGATGATATTGCTGTCATAGTCTTTCATAAAAAAACCTCCTTATAGCCAATTGGCAGTCTATTCATATTTATAAATATATCTTAATAGCTTCACTGTCATTTGACAATATGTTTTCATAAAATTTTAAATTTTTCTCAACTTGCCAATTGCTTAAATTTCTGTTTCACTCACAAACGTCTCCAGCTGTCGCTGATGCATGCTTTTGGTTTCTTCCACTTCTACAACCAGATGCATAATCGTGTTTTCACATTCATTCAGACCGTCACTCACCCACTGAAGCTCGCGTTCCGCTTTTTCACGTGCCATTTTGGCAAGTGCCATAGACTCCTTATTAAAAAACAAATCCAATGTATTTACAGTCAATCGTCCACTAAAACTCAACGTTTCCGTTTCTAAGGCATCAATTTCATTAAAAATTTGTTCTAATTGATGCAGTTGAATACGTAATTCAGAAAGGTCCGAAATAAATCCAACCTGAATTTTATCTATGGCCTTTTCATCCTTTGCGCCATCAAGCGCCTGCAAGCCAGCCTCCAGCAACTTTACTTTCCGTCCGGCCAATTGTCCCAAATCACGTGCTTCGGCCAAAAGTTTCAACTGATGTGCATCATAATTGATCTTTTCCTGCATCCGAAGAATTTCTTCTCGATGGATCGAATAGTCCAAATGCTCCACATGAAGCAATAAAGCCTTCTTATATGCTTCTTCCACACCATCAAGCGCTTTCAACTGTCTCTCAACGTCTTCTCGTTCCTGAGCGACATCAAATGCATGGCTTTTGGCATCATTCAGTGCTCTCATTGCCTCGGCAGCTTTTTCATTATTCTCTAAAACACGCGCTTCATATTGTCCACGAAGTTTAAACCAAAATTGTTTAAAATCATTGCTCTCAAACTTTCTCACGTCAAGATTTTCGCGTTCACAACGCATCTGTGCTTCTTGCTCGAGCTGTTCTGCATGTTTTGTTTCCTGCTTCAATGCTTCAAGCCGATGTTCCAACTGCTGTTTATGCTGATAGACAACACTAATCTCACTTAAACTGTCCATTGAGTCACCTCCATCAATCATCATTGTTGCAATAGAATCACTTTTCTTAACTATACCACAAACGAATAAAAAAGTCATCTGCAACTTCGAAAAGCTGCAGATGACTTTACTAGCATTCAATCAATGATGTGATTGTTGCAAAGCTTTCTGGCATGATGACTCAGAACTTCCACTTTGAGAGCAGCTGCATCCGTTACAGCAGCCACAGCTGCAACCACCGCCATTTCTGTGCTTGATCCAGATTGAACGAACAGCAACTCCTATTACAACAACCAAAATCAACGCAGTTATCAGCGTTCCCATTCTTGCAACACTCCCTTCGAAATAATCTCAATGAATGCCAATCATCACTAGAACACCAACCTTACTTTGTCTGTGTCTGCACATGGCATCCACTGCATGCCGAACCATTGTTTTTAGCTGAACAAACACGGCTGTCCGGACATCCTATGCATTTTTGACCATTTTTTTTAGCTTTATAAATGTACCCAGACGCAGATGCAACAATAACCAGTAATACAATCGACAAGATGATATTTGTCACTTTTAGTTCGCCCCGCTTAAAGCATATTCTTTAGCAATATTGTTTTGTGTTCTTAAACACAGATAAGTAAGAATTGCTGCGAAAGCAATCACAGCAATCAGCCCAGGAATAAATCCAGCGCCAACCGCTCCTGTTGTCACCAAGGTTCCAATCTGATATACAAGGAAACCAACGGTATACCCCGTACCTAGCTGCAGCCCAATGCCAGCAAACAACCATTTTTTGCTTTTCATTTCAGAATTCATCGCACCAATAGCTGCGAAGCAAGGTGGCGTATAGAGATTGAACATCAGGTAAGCCAATGCAGCAACCTTAGTAATTGCAATAACACCGGAGATTTCAGCACCAGTCCCTGATAACATCGCCAGTTCTTCTGTATCGATCAAATTTTCAAGCCCCACAAAGCAAACCGCCAATGTCCCAACAACGTTTTCTTTGGCGATGAACCCCGTCACCGCAGCTGCAGCCAGCTGCCAGCTCAATACACCAACGATTGGAACCAATAAGTACGCAAATGGCTGCGCAATGGACGCAAGAATAGATGAATCTGCTGTCTCCGCAACTTGGAAGCTCCAATTAAAGGTCTGCATGATTTGGACCACTGTGTTACACACGAGAATGATCGTCGCCGCTTTTACAATATAAGCCCAGCCACGTGCACACATTGCTTTAAAAGCAAACACAAAAGACGGTGCTTTGTATTCAGGCAGCTCCATGATAAAGAAAGATTTACGGTTTTTATAACCTGTAATCATCTTAACCAACAAAGCACCTAAGAAAATCAGAATAAT
Organism: Peptococcaceae bacterium; assembly: GCA_036303105.1. Taxonomy (GTDB): domain Bacteria; phylum Bacillota; class Peptococcia; order Peptococcales; family Peptococcaceae; genus UMGS1590. The sequence goes on from JAXJBF010000105.1 coordinate 3,787, forward strand.
ACCTGTAAAATACATTAAGAAACTGACCCAGCCAGCATCCTCAAAAAATGCACCAGCAAACAATGCGATGACTGGTATTTTCGCGCCGCAAGGCATAAATGGTGTTAACATCGCTGTTGCGCGACGTTCACGATCATTACGAATGGTACGACTTGCCATAA
>JAXJBF010000106.1:0-11631 GCA_036303105.1 Peptococcaceae bacterium
GCGGCGGCGGTGGCGGCGGCATCTCCGCGAATCTGAAATTTGACGCCGATCTGCTCATCAACGCCGAACTGCTTGACAACCTCGGCCTTGCCAACGACGCCGCCAAAGGCATCGTCAGCCGCTGGCACAACGACATGTCCGGCTACGACACCGCCTGGACCAGCGACGGCACCGCTTACAACTGGCGCGACTACATCACCGCCGTAAGCACCGCCCGCGCCGCAGGCAGCTACCTCTCCTTCGCCGATTACACCGAAGACGCCCGCTGGGAAACCCGCAACAAACCGTCTACCGTAAAATCGGTGCTTGAAGACAACCTCCTCGGCGACATTCAGCGCAACGGCACCTGGGTTGGCCAGCAGACACCGGAAGTCATCCTGGTAGACGCCTCCGGCGACACCATCACCGCTGTGCCGAAAGGCGACGACATCCATCTCAAAGCCAGCGACGCCGGCTATTTCAAAAAGCTGAACAGCATCAACATCAACAGCTGGCCGATGGACCTCGACGAAAAATATTACCGCATCGACGGCGACACCCTCACCATCGACCACGATGCACTGGGCCTCTTGCCAGCTGACGAAAACACCATCACCCTCTACGCCGACGGCTTCCGCGCCAAACAGCTGAGCGTGCGCTACACCCGCCATCTGGAAACAGGCCTCTCCATTTCCGGCCCTGGCGACGTCACCCGCGGCAATCAGGTGCGCATGATCGTGGAAGGCTCTAAAGGCGACTTCCTCAACCATCTCACCACCGTCACCGTCTACAAGCCAAGCGGTGAAACCCGCGGCGTTTATCCGCGCGGCGCTGGCAGCTACGACGACAACTACTACACCATCAGCAAAAACAACGTGCTGACCATCGTTGACAACGACGGCACCCTCTTCAACGAAGACGGCCGCTACACCATCAGCCTCGACGCCCAGTATTACAACCGCCTCACAACCCAGCCATTTGTGGTCAGCGGCGAAAAGAAAGCAGCGCCGCAGCTGACAAGCGCCGTTAAAAACAGCGACGGCAACTATGTGCTCACCTTCGACAACGCAGCAGCCGCCTGGGGCAGCAGCTTCGCAAATGTCAGCGTCAACAACAAAGCCTATGGCCCAGCTGCCGATCTTTCCGTGCTGAATAAGCGCGAATACCGTTGGTCGGTCAACGCCACCGGCGGCTACGACCTCACCCTCCAGGGCAAGGACTTCAACAAAGACGACAACAGCGTCACCATCTCCGCCACCGGCTACAACGACGCCACCTTCCACGTCGCCAAAGACGCCAAGGCCAGCGACAGCGCCGCCAGCACGCCAGCCATCGCCGAAGCACCAGCTGCACCAGTGCCATCCCTCCCGGACAACGGCACCGTGCTTCTGACTTTCGCCAATGTGGACAGCACCTGGCAGGACAAGCTCACCGCCATCAGCGTCAACGGCACCAGCTACAGCCTCTTTGACGCCCTCCTCGGCACCCCAGGCGACAACCAGTATCAATGGCAGGACAACGGCACCGGCAAGAACACCCTCTACCTCAACAAGAGCGCCTTCAACACCGGCGACAACATTGTCACCCTCTCTGCCGATGGCTACAAAGACCTGATCGTCAACGTCAACATTCCAGAACAGACACCGCCGGAACCACCAGCGCCGCCTACTCCACCAGTAACGACGGAAGCAAAAGATGTGCCAGTGGTCAGCTATGGTGTTGGCGGCGGGTACAGCTACATCTACTTTGACAAGGATGGCCACCACGCTGCTGAAGCACAAGCCTATGCCGAAGCTGTGACCAGCGTGTCTGTCAACGACGTCGACTTCGAAAAAGTATCCTACTACTACCCAGATCCAAAAGAATACGTCGTCAGCAGCAGTGGAACGAAGTACCTCTCCTTTAAAGACAGCACCTTCAAAGGCAAAGACGTCACCGTCGTCATCAAAGCCGACGGCTACAAGGACCTGCGTCTCACCGTGAACAAAGACGGCGAACTCACCCTGACAGATGCCGTTTCCGCGCCTGACATCACACCGGAAGCACCAACAACGCCTGCAGCGGCAACGCCAGAGGCTGAGGCAAAGGATGCGCCAGTGGTCAGCTATGGCAGCAGCAACGGCTCCAGCTACTTCTACTTTGACCGCGACGGCCAACAGCCAGAAGAAGCCCAGGCATATGTGAATGCAATCAACAGCGTCTCCATCAATGACGTCGACTTTGAAAAAGTGTCCTACTATCAGCTGAGCACAACAGAATACATGGCAAGCAGCAGCGGCCAGTATAAGTACCTCTTTTTCAACGGCAGCGTCTTCAGCGGCAAACCTGCCAACGTCGTCATCAAAGCCACCGGCTACAAGGATCTGACCTTCACCGTCAGTGAAGATGGTAAAATTTCTTTTGACGATACTGCATCCGCAGCCACCGTCGAAACCACAGAAGCACCAACCATGCCGGAAGGACCAACTGTGAAAAAAGAGTATGGCGCATGGTTCTACACCCTGAGCTTTGCCAACGCCGACAACACCACCGCCTATCTCTCGGACGACAGCTTCACCCTCACCGTCAATGGTACGAAATACATCAAATCCGATGTCGATTTCCTCAACAACGATGAGTTCCACATCGACACCAGCGACAACACCCTGATGCTGCACGACAGCAGCTTCAGCAAAAACGGCAACACCACCGTCACCATTCACGTCGACGGCTACCAGGACCGTGTCCTCACCATCGACCAGAATGGTGCCTTGATCAACGCCTAATCCTTTATACTTTTTCCTTCTTATACAGAACACCCCCGCGCCAGGCCCAAACCCAGCGCGGGGGCGTTCTGTCGTTCTCCCGCCATCATAACCTGCGACAAATTTGCAACATAAAAAAACGCGTGCCGTCTCGCGGCACGCGTTCATTTTATGCCATAACGCCTTCTGCTACCTGCCAAAGCAGCGACAGCGCCGAAAACAGCAGCACCACATTGACAAGCTGCTGGAAAAAGCTGGTGTTCATCCGCTGCACCAGCCAGGTGCTGAGCCGCAGTGCAATGAGCACCGCCGCCAGCCCAACGATCATATAAGGCAGCCGCGCCAGCGTGTAGCCGCCAGCAGCAACATGTGCCAAACAGGCCGCCCCCATCGAAAACGTGCCGCAGCCAAACTGCATCACCCGAAACATCTGCTTGTCACGATAGCGGTTGCGGGTGTAAATGACCGTCAGTGGGCCGCCGCAGCCAAACGCCCCCGAAATGATGCCTGAACACACCAAAAGCAGCTTGTGCCAAGGCCGTTCGTGAAACGTTGTTTTTGCCTTGCCGCGATGGTTTTCAATGAGCCCTTTAATGGCCGTAAACGCAACAAAAATACCCAGCACCGCTTTCAGTGCCAACTCTGGCAGATACTGCAGCGAAAAAAAGCCGATCGGCATCCCGATAATGATGAACAGCAAAATATGCGCCAGTTCTCGCCAGTGAATCTCGTGCCGCACACGAAACGCCTGCACGCCAGACTGCAGCGCCGCAAACAGCACCAGCATCGACACCGTCAGCTCCAGCGGCATAAACATGCTCAACAGCGGCAGCGCAATCACATTTGCCGCAAAGCCAATTAGCCCCGCCATGGTCATCGCCAACAACATCACCGCACCATACAGCACCAGTGTTACCATCCTTCAATCGCTCCCCTTTTTCTTACTCTCATAGTGCAACATTATACCACAGTCACCACCGCTGCGCACAAAAAAGCGCGCCTCCCGCAGGAGACACGCTTGTCGTTCTGTTATTCTGTGCGCAGTGCAATGACAGGGTCCTTCTTCGCCGCCTTGCGCGCTGGAATCATGCCGCCAATCATGGTGATGAACACACTGATCACAACAAGCACAGCCCCAGCCTGCACAGGCAGGTACACCGTCACACTGGTGCTCTCAATGAGCTGCTTCAAAATCGCATTGATCGGATACGTCAGCGCCACCGATATGCCCACACCCAAAGCGCCCGAGCACAGCCCAATGATGAGCGTCTCGGCGTTGAACACCTGCGAAATGTTGCGCTTTGATGCGCCAATGGCACGCAGAATCCCGATTTCCTTTGTGCGTTCAAGCACAGAAATATGCGTGATGATGCCAATCATGATGCAGCTGACAATCAGCGACACAGCCACAAAGGCAATCAGCACATACGTCACCACATTGACCATCGACGTCAGCGAATTGGTCAACAACGAAATATAATCGGTATATGTGATCTGTTCCTCTTCTGGCTTATCGGCATTGTAATTCTCGATGCACGCAGCAACCCCTTCCTTATCTTCGAAGGTATCCGTGTAAATGCTGATCGAATACGGTGCATCCAGGCTCACCTTGCCGAAGCTCGTGAGGTTGTCCTCATAGGTCACATCGCCCATATACTGATCGTAGAAATCCACCAACAGCGCCTGATCCGGCCCCGATGCCAGCCACGCATCCAGCGCCGCCGCCATCGTCGCCTCATCGCCGCCCATGCTGCTCATCGCCGCCATGGCGCTCATGTCACCGCCTTCAGCGGCGCCATTTTCCTGCGCTGCCGAATACATCATCATCGTATACAGCGACGCCTTTTCACTAATGCCAAGGCCTTGCATGTACGCTGTTGCATCCGCTGCCTTGGCCGCATCATCGGCCGCTTCAAATTCCACACCAGTGAGCACGTTAACCGATGGGCTGGCTTCCTGCGCCTGCACCACCGCGCTCTTATTCGTGTAATCAATGAGATAATCGGTGAGCGCGCGCGTGTAAGCCACATTCGACTGAATCGACGCATTTTCGCTGCCATCCTTCGGACGCACAATCCCACTCACCACCAGCTGCAAGCCGCTGTCGTACAACTGCTGCTGATAGGACAAATCGTCGTGCACATCCTTAAACGTGCCATCGCCATTGTCAATATAATAGTCACACGCCGGCACCAAACGGAAACTCTTGTTCATCAAATCCTCATAGCTCCAGGATGGCGTGTCGGCTTCTTCGCCATCATCGAGCGCATCCTGAATAGACTTGTACGTATCGTCGTCGATCACGCCCAGCTGATAAAGCACCGACGTTGGAATGCTGTTTTTATCGTCCAGCACCAGCACCACCTCGTTGTAAGCCTCCGGCCATCTGCCGCTGACCACATCGTAGCTGTCGCTCACCACCGGGCTGATGAGCGCGTCCTCATCGCTGCCAGGAATGATCTCGTCAAAATTCTCAGCGCCCACCGTCGACCCTGCCAGCATCGGGTTCATATTGATGGCAATATCACTGTTTTCCATGCTGGCCTGGCTGTCTTCCATTTCTTCCATGGTCGTGTTGGTGTCGCGGTTGGTGTTGATGATGCCGCCGCCAGCATCCGTTGTCAGCACATCAAAATCCACATTATAGGTATACACCACACCATTGGTGCCCAAATACTGATGAATGTCGCTGTCCGGATCATCGAGATAATCCTTGAACGCCGTCAAATCATTTTCCGTGATGCTGGCGTTCATATTGGCATCCATTTCCAGCAGGCTGTTATCGGCATACACCTTGTCGCGGTTTTCATCCACCTCGGCCGCCTTGCTGGCCATCAGCCCTGCGCTCGACATCAAACTCGACATGTCCACCGTTTCCGCATTGATAATAATCGGATAGGCATTCATCGCATCCTGCTGAATATTCGTGATGTACGTGTTCACCCCTGTTGACAGTGCCAAAATCAGCGCAATGCCAATGATCCCGATAGAACCGGCAAAGGCCGTCAACAGCGTGCGCGCCTTCTTCGTCCACAAATTCTTAAACGACAGCGACAGCGACGTCCAAAACGACATCGATGCCTTGCCCATGCTGCGATGCACAGGTGTTTCCGTGTTCACCTCATCATCAGCCACAGGCCGCGTATCATTGATGATCACCCCATCCTTCAGGCGCACAATACGCGTCGCATACTGCTCAGCCAGCTCCGGATTGTGGGTCACCATCACCACCAAGCGATCCCGCGCCACCTCTTTCAAGAGCTCCATAATCTGCACGCTCGTCTCACTGTCCAACGCCCCTGTTGGCTCGTCAGCAAGCACAATGTGCGGATCGTTCACCAGCGCACGGGCAATCGCCACGCGCTGCATCTGCCCGCCGGAAAGCTGGTTCGGACGCTTGTGGATATGCTCCGCCAGCCCCACCTTTTCCAGCGCCTCACGCGCGCGCTTGCGCCGCTCCCGGCGCGACACCCCGCTGATCGTCAGTGCCAGCTCCACATTCGCCAACACACTCTGGTGTGGAATCAAATTGTAGCTCTGGAACACAAAACCAATCGTGTGATTGCGGTAAGCATCCCAATCACGGTCGCGGTACTCCTTTGTTGACACCCCGTTGATGATCAAGTCGCCGTCTTCATAACGGTCCAGCCCGCCAATAATATTCAGCAGCGTCGTCTTCCCAGAGCCCGACGGCCCCAGAATCGCCACGAACTCATTATCGCGCAGATCCAGCGACACCCCGTTCAACGCAACCTGGGTAAAATCCCCAGTGGTGTATGTTTTGCGAATGTTTCTCAGTTGCAGCATGGTGCATCCTCCAAAAAAATAGTCATACGATTAGTATACCACGTTCACAAAACCCGTGCCACGCGAAATCAAATTTCCATCTCACCATCATAAAGATAATCCGTCGCCTTGCCATGATAAATGCGGCAAGGCATCGTTGGATGCGGCTCACTCTCCAGCTTGCCATCGCGCATAGCCAGCACATCCTCCAAATCGCGTGCAATATAACTGCCATCAATCGGGCATGCGCTGTGACACGGCAGCACCGTTACATCCTCAGGAATCATCAGCTTCAGCTTGCGCAGGCTCGCAATATACTGCTTCAACTGGCGCTTCTCGCCAAACATATAAATCGGCCCGCCATGCTGCACCGAATCTCCTGGCAAAAGCAGCTTCTTCGCCGCATCATAAAACGCCACACTCCCCGGCGTATGCCCAGGAATCGCAATCACCTCAAACCGATAATCCCCGCAGCGGCAAATATCACCCTCATACAACGGCATCAGCATCACATTCATGCCCTCCACCATTGGCCAATCGCCAGGATTCAACCGGCATGCACCAAAATCAGGCAACCCGCCGCTGTGATCGCGGTCAGCATGCGTCATCACCACATCCACCGGCTTGTCCGTCAAGGACAGCACCGTCTCCAGCACACCGCTGTCTGCAAAACCCGTATCAAACAACAGCGCCCGCTCAGCACCAATCACCAAAAACTGACGCACACGCTCGTCCTCCAGCGCGTACAGCCCATCCATCAACAACCGTGTCTGTAACATTTCAACGCCTCCTCCTTAACAAAAAAAGGCCCCGAACCCTCGGGACCCCTTTCATAGTACCTCAAACATTACTTTTCGTCTTCGTCGTCGCAGACAACCTGCACACCGAACTTAGAAGCAGTTTCTACAACATTGTCGCAGCCGTCGAAATCCTGAACATGGATTGCGTTCTTATCAGCTTCGGCCTTGTCGTCTTCATCGTTGCAAACAACCTGAACGCCAACCTTAGAAGCAACTTCCTTGACGTCTTCGCAGTATTCGTCTTCAACAAAATCACGTAAATCAACACGCTGAGTCATAATTTTTCACTCCTTAGTTAAAAATGCTATCACTCGTATTCTGTAGTATCATTATAACTGTTTTCTCATTGATTCGCAATAATCGTTTAACAATTCGTATGAGTTCTATTTAATGGAAGAAATACCCTCCTATTTGATAGAACAAATACACCAGTTATTTATCCCTACACTTTTGCAATGGAAAGAAACCGACCGAAATTTTCACTCCGATCAGGCACACTACCTTTGCTATGAAAATTGATCATCCCTCACCGCAGCAACAGGGGAAAGAACAAAAACCACGCGGTGTGTAAAAGTGCATATAACGCTTGTATTTTTCGGAGGTCGTTGCCATCATAAAGTTATGAAACACGATATGATCGTCGATTTCACAACAGGCAACGGCGTGTGTCTGTTCAAGCGATGAAGCATAGCAGCGTGCCGGGAAGCCTTGCTATGTGGAGCCCACGAGAGGGGTTGGACAGCGAACCCCCAACCCGGCTAGGTCCCACGACCGAAAGAAAATGCTCAAGCCGTCTTGCCGAGCAGGACGGCTTTTCTTATGCAATCAACGAGGAGGCCAGCGATGAACGATTTACAGCAGCGCGCAAGCCTTTGAACGGCTGCTTGCCACCGAATACAAAATGATCATCGGTCGAAAAGGCAAAACGGTCACCATCGTTCTGCGCTTTCAGGCCGATCATTTTTACCATCTCGCCGGCCTGCACAAACTGACCGATCTGCGTATCGCCCGCACACGCCGACAGCAGGCCTTCGACACCATTCTACAAGGCCGCCTCACTGACGACGATCTCCGAAAAAGCGCCAGCTTTGAAAAAATTGCCCTGCGCCTGCACCACCTTCTCGATCTCGAAACACTGCTCGACAGCAACGAACTCGTCTTTCGCTACAACCCCAAGCGCGATCCCTACTCGGCAATCTAGTCCGACTATCTGCTCGTCACCCCAAAGGACACCGACACCCTCTATATTTTTATCGCCAGGGAAAAAGAGCGGGATGTGTTCTTCTGCCGCTCCTTCTTTCCCAAAACTGGAAAAGACTACACCAAAGGGCAGGCAAAATACACCCTGCTCTATAAAGAAAAAATCAATCGCAAAACAGGTGAAACCACCGTCCAATACGACCGTCTAACGCCAAAAAGCTGACGCACTGCGCCAGCCTTTTCATTTTCTTCCTATTATAATGCACAAAAACCCCTCGCCTCCTGAAGGAGACGAGGGGTTTCGTTTGAGCCTATAAATTCAACATTTCAGAAACTTAGCGCTGGAATACAACAGAACCAGTCAAGCCGTTGCTGTTGTAGAGTGGGGTTACAGTGAAGCCCAGTGCTTCAGCAGCGAAACGGATTGGTACATAGGTACGATCGCCCTGGATAACAGGTTCGGTATCCATGGTCTGTTCTGCACCGTTTACAGTGTAGGTGTCTTCACCGATGGTCATAACGATCTGGGTGTCGGCATCATAGTTGATGGTAACAGTGCGTGCATCGTTATCCCAGTTTACTTCAGCGTCAAAAGCTTCAGCCAAAGCACGGATAGGAACCATGGTTCTCCAGTTGCTGTCAATGAATGGAGCAGCGTCGCCGGTAACGATCTGGTTGTTAACAACGTATTCGCTGGAACCAATGGTCATGACAACACTGCGGCCTGCGAGAGGATCAGCAGCACCAACGGTGTAGTTGAGAGTATCGGCAGCAAGGATCTTGCCGTCTTTAACAACGGTAACAACCAATTCGAGTTCGGTTTCCTGGCTTGCATAAACAGTCAGAGCGCCTTCGCCGTTATCGACATTCTTAGCAACCTTAGCGCTAACCTTAGCATCTTCGTTGCTGGAGTCAACAACAACTACATTAACGGTGCCATCAATGTTCTTAGCAACATCGCCGTCGCTGTTCAGAACACTCAGGTCAACCTTGTTGTATTCGTTGACAGGACCTTCGGTTGGGTCGAACTTCATGCTGTATTCATTGTAGGAAGAAACGATGGTGAGGTCCTTTTCTACAAGGCCATAACCAGGAACAGAAGCCTGAACCTTTACAACAGAGCCAACAACGCCCTGATGTTCAATGGTATCTGGTTTCATAGCCAATGTGGTACCAGTGGTAGCTTTTTCATCAATAGCCAGTGCACTGTTGGTTGCATTCCAATCAAAATCGGTAGGGCCAGCAACTTTTACGCCATTAGCGTCTACATAAACGAGGCTTACAGTTGCAGTGGTGCCAAGAGTGATCTGATCGTCAAGTGCAACGTCGCCAGCTTTGATGTTAAGTTCAACGTTTTTGATCTTGCCGAATTCAGCAGCGTTGAAGGTCACGGTAGCATTGTCGTTTTCACTGTCAACACCAGCGAGAGCAACACGTACTTCGTACTTGCCTTCAGTCAGTATATTTTTATCAGATGCTACTTCGCTTGCCTTTACTTGCAAAGTATAGAAACCGTCGCCAACTTCTACAACTTCAAGATCAGAAGCAGTCAGAGTGGATTTTGAAGCTTTATCTCTTACATCGATAACGAAGTCAGTTGCTTTAAGGCCTTCGACAGCATTGCCTTTTTCATCGGTCACCTTGAATTCAACAGCGTCGCCAAGGTTAGCGTTGACGTCTGCACTCCACTGATCGTCGGTGGTTGCCAATACATAGCCGGCAGTCTTGGTGCGGTCAATGTTGGTAGCAGAAGTCTTCTGAGCGATAACGAGTACATCGTAAGATACGCCAGTAGCTTCATCAGTAACAGTGATCACAGCATTCTTCTGGCTCTGCATGGTGAATGCGGTTTCGAAAGTGCCGGTGTTAGAGGTATTGTCGCTGGCCTTATCCAGTTCAACAACAGTGTTTGGTTCATTTACAGTGAAGTTAATGGTCTGATATTTTGCTTTAGAACCATCATTTTCAAGAGCAGTACCATTCAAAACAATCTTATCAATGCCATTGAAATTGAAATCTTCAACACCAGTCAGGTCCAAAGTGTAAGTTTCAGCATCTTCATCATAGGTGAACACACCAGTATCAAATTGCTTTGGATCAGTGCCATTATCGAGCCAGCTAGCAGTCAAAGTCATGCTGTCAACAACAGTATCATCGGTAACGGTAACAGTGGTAAAGCTTGCATTTGTACCACCAATGTAGGCTTTTTCTGCATTGGTAACGTCAGCACCTACCCCAGCATATAAAGTATATTCACCGGTGGCGGAGAACTGAACATTGACACGAGTGCCATTAGCTACGTCATTCAAAGTGAATGAACCGTCTTTATTATCAGTAACTTTGCCCTGGATAACGTCACCATTTTCATCAACTACAACAACACTGGAAAGTCCACTGACATTGCCAGCCTTGTTTTCTGCCCAAATGGTTACCTGATCCAAAGTATCAGCAGTTGCATCTTCGTTAGCATCATTGATGTAGAAACCGGTTTCAAGGTCGGTATCAACATTAACAGTTGCAGTCGCGTCTACCTTGCCATTGTTAAGAACGCCATATTTGGAAGCTTCGCCGTTGGCAACACCATCTACATAAACCTTATTAGTTGTACCATCAGCAACTTTCAAATCTGTGTAATTTGTATTGCCTTCAGTATCAAGACCAACTTTAACAGTATAATCACCAGCGGATAAGCCCTTATAAGTAAAGGTTAACTCGAAAGAACCTTGGCTTGCGTTAACCCCTGCTTTTACAGCACCTGCAGTAGTCTGATTGCTGCTAACATCTACTCCGGTTGTTGCGACTTCAGTGCTATCAGCAACACCGTCTACAGATACCATTACCTTTGCTTTCTTAGCACCAGTATCTGCAGTGTTACCATCATTACCTTTGTAATTTACAGTAACTGTTAATTCGCCAGCATTATTACTTTCTACTTTATATGTAGAATAGTCCGCATCTACTGCAGCTGCAAAAGCAGCAGCAGGAACCAAGGTCAGAACAAATGCTGCCATGGTAACCAGCGCTACAATCTTTTTAGAGATCTTATTCAATATATTTCCCTCCCAATAAATTTTCTGCGGTGCTTTGCCGCCCGCATTCGGCGTTGGGGTTCCCTGCCCAAC
>JAXJBF010000107.1:0-20488 GCA_036303105.1 Peptococcaceae bacterium
AACCCAAGCGACGCTTGAAACTTGCAAGCGAACTCAAGCGAATCCAAGCGACGCTTGAAACTTGCAAGCAAATGCAAGCAAACCCAAGCGACGCTTGAAACTTGCAAGCGAACTCAAGCGCATCCAAGCGACGCTTGAACATTGCAAGCGAATGCAAGCAAATCCAAGCGACGCTTGAACATTGCAAGCAAAAGCAAGCGACGCTTGAAACTTGCAAGCAAATGCAAGCGCATCCAAGCGATGCTTAAAACTTGCAAGCAAATGCAAGCGCATCCAAGCGACGCTTGAAACTTGCAAGCGAATCAAGCTAAGGATAAGGATAAGGCAAAGGTAAGGGTAAAGGATAAGGTAAAGGATAAGGTTAAGGATAAGGTTAAGGTTAAGGTAAAAGCAAAGGATCAATATATCTCTCTATTGTTGACGCATGGCTGCGCACTCTGGGGGGGATGTGTGCAGCTGCTGCTGCACCACGGAGAGGGGGCCTTATCCTCTGGCGATGGCCAGGAGGGCGGGCTGGCATTGCTTGGCTGGCGGTGAGGATGAAGGGAGAAAAACGTGTTGCAGGCAGCAGGCGCGATGATGCAACATCCAAGGCTGGGTTCTGTTTGCCTGTGCAAACGCCAGGCTGTCTAGCAATGCTACAATTTGCCTAGCAAAAGCTAGCGACGCTACAATTTGTCTAGCAAAAGCTAGCGACGCTACAAATTTTCTAGCAAAAGCTAGCGATGCTACAATTTTTCTAGCAAATCTAGCTAAGGATAAGGCTAAGGTAAAGGATAAGGATAAGGCTAAGGATAAGGCTAAGGCAAAAGCAAAGGATAAGGATAGGGCTAGGGATTTATATCTCTCTGTGTTGTTGACGCATGGCTGCGCACGCTGGGGCGGGTGTGTGCAGCTGCCGCTGCACCACGGAGAGGGGGCCTTATCCTCTGGTGATGGTCAGGAGAGCAGGCTGTCTAGCGACGCTACAATTTTTCTAGCAAAAGCTAGCAATGCTAGACAAATATCTAGCAAATGTAGCAATGCTAGAAATGCTAGATTTGCTAGCCTAGCATTTCTAGCAAATCTAGCTAAGGATAAGGATAAGGCAAAGGATAAGGCTAAGGCAAAGGTAAAGGATAAGGCAAAGGATAAGGCAAAGGATAAGGCAAGGGCAAAGGGATAAGGCAAAAGCAAAGGATAAGGTGAAGGCTAGGGATCTCTCTCTGTGTTGTTGACGCATGGCTGCGCACTCTGGGGGGGATGTGTGCAGCTGCCGCTGCACCACGGAGAGGGGCCCCATCACCTGGCGTCGTTTCAGGACGAGTTGGCACAGCTGCGCAGGGCGGAAGGCGGCGTGGTCTGTGCAGGGCGTTCGTTCATGATTGGAGAGTGTTTCCGATAGAGAAACAATAGTGGCGAAAATTAGAGGATGGGCTGATGTTGTTGATTATTCAGGGACAACGTGGTACACTTCATGTATGGGTGATTTTTAGAGAAAGGCGCGCAGATGCAGCAACGACCGAGGGCTGGCGGTGTGTGGGGCAGAGGCTGCTCTGGGCGCAAAAAAACGCCCGCAGCAGACAGGGGCGGTGTCTGTGCGGGACGTTGGCCGTTTAGTAATACTGGATGCTGGTTTTTTTGCCGGCTTCTTCGAGCTTGCGGCAGAGGGTTTTGATGGCGGTGATTTTGTTGTCGAAGGCGATGTTGGTGCCGCTGTGGGCGTCGTTGAAGGCGGTGCCGAAAAAGATGTTGATGTTGGTGCTCTCCATGAACAGGGCACGGTAGAGCAGCTCGTCTGGCCGCTGTCCGAGGCGAAGGATGTGGTCCGGATCGGCGGCGATGCGTTCGTGCAGCGCTAGGGTGTGCTGCAGGGTGATGATGCCTTCGGTGGTGAGGTCGACGCCTTCGATGCGGCCCATGTCGGGCACATCGGCATCGCCGGAGCCCTGGATGAGCTCGAGGGGCTTGCCAAGGTAGTTGGCGACGATCTGGCTGGTGGTGCCGCCGCAGACGATGTGTTTGCCGCGCTTGGAGAAAAAGAGGCGCAGGGCTGCTTTTTCATCGTGGCCGCGGGCCGGCGGCCCCATGACCACATTGGCGGTGGCGTGGCGGCAGAAGCGCATCACAGCGATGGTGCGGTCGTCGCCAAACTGGCCGTCGCTCATGATGTTGCAGCGTTCGTCGAGGAGGGCGGCGGTGACGGCGGCGCAGTTGCCAGCCAGGTCGGTGCCTGCGAGAAAGTCGCCGATTTCCTGGATGGACCAGCCGTCGATGGTGCTGACGCCGATGCCGGCATGGGTGACGCCGTCGCTCATCATGAGCAGCAGGTCGCCGCTTTGGATGCGCAGGGTGCGTTCGTGGATTTCTTTGTCGCCGACAAAGCGCACCTGACATTGGGTTGGCAGGGCTTTGCCGTTGCGAAAGAGGATGCAGGGCGGGTTGCCGTATTCCACGAGAAAGAGCTGGTCGCCGCGGATCTGAGCGGCGGTGAAGGTGGCGTAGGCCATGCCGCGTTCTTTGCACAGGGGCAGCGAGGCGGCGATGGTGTCGACGCACTCCGCCAGGGGCAGGCCGTGTTCCAGCAGGCGCCCGAGGATGGTGGAGGTGATGGTGGACATGATGTTGGCCTTGACGCCGCTGCCCATGCCGTCGGAAAGGACGGTGACAGGGTGCTCGGCGCTGCCAAATTCACCGCAGAAGTCGCCGCAGAGGCCTTCGCCATCGTGGTTATGGGTGATGACGGCACGATCGAGAAACAGGTCTTGGGGCATTGCTTTAGTCATGGTCGTCCTCCGTGATCACAGATTCTTTGAGGTCGCTGATGGCGATTTTGGTTTCAGCCGCTGTTTCGCCAAGCAGGGAGGCGATTTCATGGACCATGCGCAGCTGTTTTTCGACGATCTGGTCGGCGATGGCAGCGGTTTGCTGGCGCTTCTGCATGGTGCGGCGGTGGCGCGTTTTTTCCTCGGTGACGTTTTTCAGGATGCAGATGATGAGGTTGGCGTCGCGGTTGACCTGCAGGGTTTCGTCGAGGTAGAGACCGTAGTCAGGCAGGTAGATGCTGGCGGACGTTGTCGTTTCGTCACCGGCAAGCAGATCGACAAAGTTGGATTCGTCGAGGATGGTGCCGATGGGCTGGCCGATGAGGCTGGCGGCGTCGAGCCCAAAGATGGCGCAGGCAGCCGGGTTGGCCTGGGCGATGTTGAGGGACATGTCGACGCTGATGATGCCGCTTGGCATGCTGTCGATGATGTTGCCGGCGTAGTTTTCGGCGCGCTTGCGAATGTAAGGCATGCACATGTCGATTTCGGCCTTGCCGAAGAGCACGGCGCGGGCTTTCTCGCGGCAGGTGGAGTAGCCGCACATGCCGCAGTTGAGCTCATCTTCCGGCGAGAATTTGTCCATTTGGCGCAGCACCGCTTCGATCTGCTCCTTGGTTGGCTCGAGGCGGAAGACGCGCTTGGTCTGGAAGGTGGTGGTAATGTCGAGGCTGGTGTCAATGTTGTAGTCCTGGTCGTAGTCGCTGGTTGCAGCAGACTGGCGGGTTTTGACGGCGCCGCGCAGGGTGCCCAGGGATTTGCGCTGGAAGGATGGGCCGCCGACACAGCCGCCTTTGCAGAAGTTCATCTCGATGAAGCAGTGGGGCAGTTTGCCGGCAATGACATCGTCGATGGTTTGCTTGACGCCTTCAAAGCCGCTGATCGGCAGGTAGTTGATGCCTGGTTCTTTGTGCATGGTGGAGAGGATGCCGCTTGACATTGGGAAGAGGCGGCTCAGGCGCGGGGTGTTTTTGAAATGCTCATCTTCACGGACAGTGATGCCTTCGGTGGCCAGCCAGTCTTCGAGCTCTTCAAAGAGAAGCACCGCCGACACGTTGCTGCCGTTTTCAATGGCCTCGCCTTTTTTCGACAGGCAGGGGCCGATGAAGACGAACTTGGCCTCAGGGTATTGTTCGCGCAGACGCTTGGCGATGGCCTTCATCGGCGTGAGCACTGGCAGCAGGTATTTTGCCGCTTCGGGCCGGTGGCGGCGGATGTAGTAGTTGACGCTGGCGCAGCAGGAGGTGATCCAGGTTTGCGAAGGATCTTCGGCGACGATGCGCTCATACTCGCTCTTGACGAGATAGGCACCTTCGGCGACCTCGAACACATCGGCAAAGCCAAGCTTGCGCAGGCCGCTTTTCATGTTTTCGAACGAGGTGTTGAAGTAAGCGGCAAAGCTTGGCGCGACAATGGCGATGACGGTTTCATGCTGCGCGAGCAGCACCTTGATCATCGGCACGTCGTTGATGTCTTCTTTGGCGTGCTGCGGGCAGACGATGGTGCAGTTGCCGCAGAGGATGCATTCGCCAGGCAATATGGAGGCGGCGTGGTCCTTGACCCGGATGGATTTGACCGGGCAGTAGCGCACACATTTGTAGCAGTCTTTGCAGTTGACTTTTTTAAATTCGAGGATGCTCATGGGCGTGGGTCCTTTCCTTGCATAATCTTATTTTATTATATCATAGCGCCGGGCCCACAGGACAGCAAATAAAAAAGCGCCGCGGAAAATCCGCAGCGCTCGAAAGGCGTTTATTGCAAGGGATTGTGACCGTGGACGGCGTGGGCCGGCAGAAAATGCCAGGCGGCAAAGTCGTTGGCGAGAAAATCTGCCAGGAAGGCTTTGGCGTCGTCCTTGAACACAGCGCCCGAAGGAATGGTGACCCCATGGGTGATGGGCGCACCGACGACGGTGTTGTCGGCGTCCACAGCGAAGGCAGCACTGGCGTAGACATCGGCCAGCGCCGGATTGGAAAGGTTCATCTCATCGGGCAGGTTGGCGAACTGGGCGCCGCGCGATGCAGCCGCTGAGTAGTACTCGATGGTGTACTGGTGGGCTGGTGCCGTGGCCGGCGTCAGGGCTGGGTCCATGCCGATGTGGCCGGGATGCGCCAGGAGACGGTCGCCAAGGCCGGGTTCCACTGCGTTGGCCAGCATCAGCGCCATGACGCCGCGATAGCCGCCTGGGTCGCCGTAAGGGTTCTTATGGTAGAAGGTGGCATCCGGCGCGAGGAGCTTTTCTTTCCAGTTGTCGTCGGCAATGCTCGCGCCTTTGCTGGTACTGATGACCATCTTGTTCGAGGCAAAGGTGATGTAGCCGTCGGCGTGGGCGGGCATCAGCATTTGCGCAATGGTGGTGTCATCGGCGGTGACGAGCAGGTCGCAGCGTTCGCCAGCGAGAATGCGGCGCACCAAATCGATGGAGCCGCCGGTGTGGACCTCGGCCTGCCGTTCAGGATGGGCCAGGTTCCAGCGCTGAGCCGTGGCGGTGACCACGTTCAGGGCGACGCCGGCGGTGAAAATCTGCAGGGTTTTGTCGCGTTCGCAGTACATGTCGCGGCAGTCGCGGATGAGAAAGAGCTCATGGCGCACATCGTTGACTTTCTGGGCGAGGATGCCGAGAAAATTGCGCAGCAGCTGTCCCTGTGCAGGGGCAATGGCGCTGTCGTAGAAAGTGGTCATGGCGTTTTCTGCAAATTCGAGAATGTCGGCGTCGTAAGGCAGCGGATGCGGCTTGTGGAAAGGCCGTTTGTGGCCGTTTTGGCGCGGAGCGAGGGTGTCGCCCATGTGCGACAGCGCCGGTATTTCGTGCATCAGCATGCCCGGTTCGCCAAATTTCGGCATGTCGTACTGAAAGGCGCGCGCGACCAGTTCTTGTGCAGGCGTGGTGCGCAGAAACATGCGAAAGTGGCCGGGGGTCATCTTCGGCAGGGTGTCGCCAGCCTTGACATGGATGATCGCTGGCTGCATGGCGTCCAGGAGCGCGACGATGTCCTGATCGGCAATGCCCTGAAACAGGGTGGTGGTTTTTAATTCCGGCAGATAGTCGGTGTAGATGCTCATGGTCGTTCCTCCTTGTTACACGACGACGCAAATGTTGCGTCCTGCATCTGGATCGTAGACGGTCTTGATCGACAGGCCGTAGAGCTTTGACAAGGTTTCACCGTTGAGGGAATCGCTTGCCAGGCCCACATCGAGCACCCCCTGGCGATCAAGGATGGCGACCTTGCCATTGAGAATGATGGCGTGGTCAGGGTTGTGGGTGGTCATGATCAGGGCATAGCCTTCGTCGGCCAGCTGGCTGACCATCTGCACCACGCGGAATTGATTGCCATAGTCCAGGTGAGCGGTCGGTTCATCCAGAAGGATGATCTGCGGCTGCTGGGTCAGGGCGCGGGCAATGGTGACCTGCTGGCGCTCGCCGCCGGAAATTTCCGTGTAGAGCTTGTCACGCAGGTGGTAGATGCCAAGGCGGTTGAGGGCGTCGTCGGCGATGGCGTAGTCCTCTTTGGACGGGCTGCCAAAGGCACCGATGTAAGGCGAACGGCCCATGACGGTGAAATCACGCACCGTGAAGGCATAGGTCGGCAGATGCACCTGGGGCACATAGCCGATGACCTTGGCAATGTCGCGCATGCTCATGTCCGTCATCGGCTGGCCGTTGAGCAGAATGGTGCCGGATTTTGGCTTGAGCAGGTTGGCGATGCAGTTGAGCAGCGTCGACTTGCCGGCGCCGTTGGTGCCGAGGATGGAGAGCACCTCGCCTTTGTCGAGGGAAAAGCTCACATCATGAAAGATGGTGCGTTTTTTGTCGTATGAAAAACTGAGATTTTGTACGTCTAATATCATCGCAAATTCCTACTTTGTTTAACGAGAATGAAGATAAAGAACGGTGCGCCGATGATCCCGGTGAGAATGCCGATGCGCAGCTCTGCAGCGCTCAGGGTGCGGCAGAGGATGTCGATGATGAGCATGAAGATGCCGCCCAGAAGCATGGCCACAGGCAGCATGCGGCGGTTGTCGGCACCGATGATGAGGCGCGCACAGTGCGGAATCACCAGTCCCACCCAGCCGATGGTGCCGCAGAGGCAGACACAGCTGGCCGTGATCAGGGTGGAGCAGAGGATGAAAACGCCGCGTGTGGCGCGCAGATTCACGCCGAGTGAACGGGCTTCATCATCGCCGAGAGACAGCACATTGAGCCGATAGCGCATGAGCATGATGATGATGACGGGAATGAGAATGGTTGGCAGCACAGGCACCATGTCAGGCAGTGACACCGTGGCAAAGGAGCCCATGGTCCAATAAGTGATCTCGGCGAGTTCTGTGTCGGTGTCGGCGATGAACTTGATGATGTTCATGATCGAGGACATCAAACTGCCGACGACGATCCCTGACAAGATGAGAATGGTGGTGGATTCGTTGCGCATAAGCCGCGGAATGGACACCGTCAGAATCACAGTGATGATCCCGAAGACGAAGGCAAAAAGCTGAATGCTGCCGCTGCCGAGATGCAGAAGGATGGCGATGGCCGCCCCCACACAGGCGCCGGATGTCACCCCGAGCAAGTCAGGCGAACACATTGGGTTCTTGAAAATGCTCTGATAGGTGGCGCCGGACAGCGCCATTGCCGCCCCAACGAGGGCAGCGGCAATGGTGCGCGGCAGGCGCAGAGAGAGGATGACAGCGCTTTCGATGTCCTCCGGTGACTGCGTGATTGGCAGCACATGCGACAGCAGAATGCGTGCCGTTTCACCAAGGGGAATGCTGTAGCGTCCGACAGCCAGCGAGACCACGATGGTGAACAAAAGCAGCACAATGCTGATCACAAGTGTTGCAGCGTATCTTGCGCGATGTTGGGAAAACAGCGTTGGGGTGTTTGCAGGATCGCTCATTACTGCTGTCCTTCACGTTCTTCCAGCAAATCGCCGCCGGTAGGGCTCAGCCCATCAAGCAGGTAACCAGCCTGTTCTTCGGTCAGGTCGGTGCCGTTGTAGGTTTTGTAGAAATCGATGGTTTCATCAATCAGCGTGTCGCGGTTGATGTCATTTTCTTCAGCGATTTCCGGCTGGATGCAATAGAGGGCATAGTCAAGCATCATTGCGCTTTCAGCACCGAAACGGTCCCAGCCCCAGCAGCCGAGAGGAATCGTGTACACACGGCCGTTCTTGACAGCGTCAAGATCCTGCCAGCCAGGGGTGTTCTGCAGTTCTTCCATGAGCTTGTGCTGGTAAACATTGCCGATCATAATGACATCAGGATTCAATGCCAGCACGTCTTCTGCGACGACTTCTTCGGTGTCTTCGCCCACTTCAAGCTGAGCGCCGGCATAGATGCCGCCGTTTGCTTCAACCCAGCTTTCCTGGAAGGTGTCTTCGCCAGCCATGGTGCCGGTGAGGCTGTCATCAATACCGGAGATGTAGTAAACGACTGGTTTGTCTTCTTCGGCAATATCAGCAGTCAGTGCGCGGTTGGTTTCAAGCTTGTCGGAAATGGTTTGAGTGAGGCTGTCCACTTTTTTCTGGACATCGCCGCCAACAGCCTGACCAAGAACATTCAGCGACTCGATCATGGTTTCGTAGCTGTCGAAATTCACATTGAGCGCTGGGATGCCAAGTTCCTCCAGCTGCTTATCGTAGCCGGCCTCTACAGAACTTGGATGCAGAATCACGAGGTCAGGATCCAGAGCCGCGATTTCTTCCACGTTTGGCGTGGTGCCGCCGAGGGCCTGGATTTCTGCGGAACGAGGGTAGAAGAATTCGGTCCAGCTGTTGACGGTGCTGTTGGTACCCACAGCTGTTACCAAATCACCAGCACCGAGGACATAAAGGGTGGTCGTATAAGATGGCCAGAGGTTGACGATGCTGTCAACTTCCCCTTCGATGGTGACCTCACGGCCGCCCATGTCGGTGACGGTTCTCGTGCCGGTAGCCGATTCACTGGCGGCGCTGCTTTCAGCGCTGGACGATGATGCCTGGGACGTGGCAGCGTTGTCGTTGCTGCCGCAGCCGGCAAACATCAGCAGACACATGCAGAGTGTCAGTGCAAAAGCAGTCATTTTTTTCATGTTAATCTCTCCTGTTCTTTAATTGAATAATCAGAATCCATTGCGACCTCTATTTTTAAATAGAGCAACAATTTATTCCTTTAATAATTTTTTACTGCTTTCTGAAAATAATGTCAAATGCATTTCAACACATTTCGTATTATTTCGCGTATTTTAAACGAAAAATGCATAAAAATACATGATAGAACGGTTTGTTTCGTATCATTTCGTATATATATAGTTAGTGATACTATTTATGGACTTTTTTATCACATAAAAAATAAGCATCGTTTAAACATATTAAACGATGCTTATTTTTACATTTGCGTTATGCCTGCGGCTTGATGATCTGCTCAAACAACTGATCCACGTTGCCTTGGCCAATGCCTGTGACAATGTCGTCATCAATGGCGACGCTGACGCCTTCAGCACAATGGCCCAGGCAAAAGGCACTGCCCACGGTGACCTTGTCTTCCAGACCATTTTCGGCAACCAGTTCCTTCAAGCGTGTCAAAATGGCGTAGCTGCCACGCTTGTGGCAGGAACTGCCAATACATACCTGCACTTTCATTTCTTCAACACTCCTTCGATGATTTGTTATTAATAGACGCTTAAAACCCTTCCAATACGGAGATGGAGGATTTGATGGTTTGTTCGATGGCGGACTTGCCATATTTCGTAACTTCGTTGGCGTCTTTCGGGCTGTGGTTGATGCAGCCTGGGCCGCCGATGCAGCCGCCAGAGCAGCACATGCCTTCAATGAAGTTGTTTTCTAGCTTGTCTGTGCTGTAGAGGCGCAGTGCTTTGTCGCAGTCTGCAAGGCCATTGCAGATGATTGGGTTGGCGGTGAATTGATCGGCAGGGATGTTGTGCTCTTTCAAGGCCTGCGCAACCGCTTCAGACAGGCCGCCGCTGCGTGCGAAGATGCGCCCGAAATAGCTGGCGTTGTCGAGCATGGTGCCTTCAAGGGTAGAGATGTCAATGTCTTTGGCGTTGAACAGTGCCTGAAGTTCTTCAAACGTGATGACAGAATCAACAAATTCTCGGACGCGGCGCAGTTCGTTCTTTTTGGCGATGCACGGCCCGATGAATACGGTTTTGCAGCCGGGGTCCATCTGTTTCAGCACCTTGCCGAGCTGCGCCATAGGGCTGAGGTTGTGGCTGATTTTTGGCACAATCTCTGGATAGTTTTTGTGGATGTAGTCGACAAACCCAGGGCAGCAGGAGCTGGTCAAAAAGCCTTTTTCAACGAGTTCCTGGGCTTCGAGGTAGGCGACCATGTCGGCACCCCAGGCTGCTTCTAAGACAGCATGGAAGCCGAGATTACGAATGCCGGTGACCGCCTGTTCGGTGCAGACGTCGGGCACGGTGTCGTACTGGCTGGCGATGGATGGCGCGACAATGGCATAAACATGATAGTTTTTATTGTTGTCGCTTTCGCGGATGAGGCGAATCACATCGGTGATGTAGCTCTTGTCGACAATGGCGCCAAAGGGACACTGGTACACACACTGACCACAGGAGATGCATTTGTCGTCATTGATGACGGCGCGTCCGCTGACAGGGTCGCTGGACAAGGCTCCGGCCTTGCAGGCTTCGATACAAGGGCGGATGCGCTTGGTGATGGCGCTGTATGGGCAGCTGGCGGCACAGCGTCCACAGGAAATGCACTTGGTGTGGTCGATCGAGGCACGGTGGTCTGGGCCAATGCTGATGGCGTCTTTCGGGCAGTTGTTCATGCAGCGATGCGCCAGGCAGCCACGGCAGTTGTCGGTGACGGTCATCCCATCCAGCGGGCATTCGTCGCAGGCGATGGGAATGACGTTGACGATGGACGTTTGTTCCGGGCTGCCGCCGCAGGCCAGCTTGACGTATTCATCAGAAATGGCGCGTTCTTTGTAAATGCAGCAGCGCATGGTGGGTTTGCTGTCATCAGGAAAGAGCTCCTTGCTGACATTCATCATGCTGAAGGCGTCCAATTTTCCAGCGAAAGCCAGTTTGGCAACGGCTGTTAGTGTTCTGTTTTTTTGCAATTGGACGTCAGTATCAAACATATTATTCATAGTATACACTCCAGTATTCCTTTTCATTGGGTAATATCAAAAAAAGTCTATAGTATGATCTTATCATAGTTTTCTGCTATCATCAATCGTGAGCCCTATCTGCAAGATGGAAATATATAAAATCTCTGGAATATTTCGACATGTTTTTTGGCAAAAAAGCTGATTGTTGACAGAGGATTCGCTATAATAAAAGGACGACATGCGTTGAAAGGAGCGTTTTTCATGACTTGTACATTTCGCTTTGCGACACGGGAGGATGTGCCCTTAATTTTGACGTTTATTCGCCAGTTGGCAGCCTATGAAAAAATGGCCCATGAAGTTGTCGCCACAGAGGCGCTGCTTGAGGAGTGGCTTTTTGATAAAGAGAAAGCAGAAGTGCTGCTGGCCGTGGTCGACGGCAAAGCGGTTGGCTTTGCACTGTTCTTCCATAATTTTTCGACGTTCTTGGGACGGGCAGGCATTTATTTGGAGGATCTCTATGTGGACCCGGCGTTTAGGAATCAGGGGATTGGCAAGGCGATGATTAAGAAGCTTGCACAGATTACCGTTGCGCGTGGCTGTGGGCGGCTGGATTGGTCGTGCCTGGACTGGAACACGCCGAGCATTGAGTTTTACCGTTCTCTGGGCGCTGAGGCGCTGGACGATTGGACGGTGTATCGGCTCAGCGGCGAGACGCTGCGGCACTTTGCAGAATGAAGAATTTCTGCAGAATCTGTTTGAGAAAGGTTGCCCTTGCTGATGCTTTTATATAAAATATAAGAAGCGTCAATCATAAGAAGGAGGCTTACTTATACATGTCAGTTAAAATACATTGCATTGAGAAACCACGTCTCGCTGGAAGTTTCTTCCGCATTTCTTCTGAAGATGGGAAAACCGCCGATCGTGTGCTGCAGGGACATTGGTGGCAGGCCATCGCTCAGGACAACAACGAGCGAGATTTTTTGATCATTTGGAACACCGATAAGAGCGAAGAAGAAGTGGATTGGGAACATTACGATTATGTGGTTCAGTATGGGGACTTCAGCCAGGATGTGACCCGTCATGTTGTGGTGGAACCCAACGAATTCTATAATTTTTAAGATGAAAAAAACCGTGTGTCTGATGGTTGTGTCAGACACACGGTTTTTTGTTGCATCGTAGGTGGTTTTATTATTTTTCTTTGTCTTTGACGGTTAGTTTTTGCGGCTTGTTGGCTTCGAAATCATAAGGCGCTTTTTTTTCGCGCTTTGGCATGGCTGCTAATTTTTTCCAGCGCATGACGGCGTAGACAAGGAATACAAGACCTAAAACAAGAATGACAATGCCGTCTTTGAGATAACCGGGGTCCAGCAGCATGATGATGCCGCAGACCAGGCAGAAGATGCCGACAATGCCGGTGACAATGGTACTGAATTTATTCATAAAAACCTCTTTTCTGTGTTGCCTTGATGCTGCGCAGTGCGCAGAAACAATTTGCATTATCATCTATTATAAATCCGCAAAGTTGTAGAAAACAACCCAAATTCTGGAATTTGCGCGAAAAACTGAAAGCAGGCTGCATATGGATGCCCTGCGCTGATAAAACAAAAACCGCAAAAGAGCTTTTTGAGCCATTTTGCGGTTTTTTTGATGGAGTCGAGGGGAGTCGAACCCCTGTCCGAAAGACCAGCCACCAAGCTTTCTACGTACGTAGATCATGTTTTGATTTAACAGCAGCCACGTCCATGATCAAACTTGGATGCTGCGAGAGAAATCAATTTCCCGGCGGACTATTTCCCAGTGATCAGCCGGTAGCCTGATGGTTTGGCTCCCTGACCCCGCATCTCAGGCGCAGCAGGCAGGAAGTTTACAGCTTACGCTGCAAAAGCTAATTTTTCGTTTTTAGCGTTTAAGTTTAGGTGCACAATTTTACGAGATCATGCGTAACTCGGTACGCTTACAAGGCAACCGCAATCCCCCGTCGAAACCAGTACGACCCCAGGAAAATGGTTACCAGGCTGTAAAATATCTACAGCTGTGTTATAATATTATAGCATTGCGAACAGGAATGTTCAAGAAAGGAAATCGAAAATGCTTGCAATTGAAACCATCTTGGGCGCGTTGACGGGCTATTTTACGAACGACATTGCCATTCGCCAGCTGTTTGCAAAAAATGGCATGGTGGTGCGTGAACGCGCTCAATTTACTGATATGATTGTCAAGGTGCTGCAGGAGCAGATCATTGACGAAGAAACGGTACAGTCGCTGGCCGAAAAGCCGGAGATGGCTGCTATGTTTGAGCAATTCATCAGGGACCTGCTGACCGAGGAGCTGCCCTACGCCATGTCCGATTGCGCGCTGGCAGATCTTGACACAGACGGCGCAGGGTATCGCCTGCTAAGAGAAAAGCTTGCGGCTTTGGATGTGTCGGATGTTTCGCTGAACGCAGAAGCCGTCCATGCAGACATGGCGGCCCTGCTGGAAACGGCGCCGATGCGCCAGGCACTGCAGGATGCGCTGGCACAGGCTGGTGTTCTGTCGCTGGAAAAGCTCGGTCTTGGGCGCTCGCTGACTGGTCGGTTGGCCGCACTGGCGCGGCTGGATCAAGCAGGATTGAACCAGTGGCTGGAACAATGGGAAGCGCGTGTGCAGGCCGCCTGCACGGCTGCGTGGTCGTCAGACGATACGGCGCTGCGCGTCAAGGATGTGCTGCCTGTGGACGGCGCCACGCTCGAGGCTTGCCTGGAGCAGCTCGTTTTGTCGCGTCAGGCGGCCAAGGAGGCACGCTGGCTGGATGTGCTGAAGGACCCGGCTTTTCAGGAACATCTCTACGTTCTCGCAGAGCGTCTCTTAGACACGCTTTTGACAGAACATCTCTCCTCGCTTGTTGAGGCGTTCAGGCCGCTGCTGGAAGAAGACCGCGCGCGCATGGAACAGATGCTTTTGGAAAGCGTGGCCGATTGCCCGGAAATGGGCGATTTTTTTCGTGAAGCGGTGTTGGCGGCGCTGCAGGCCAAGTTTGCAGAAACGACGGAGGGCAAAGACTGGCTCTCGGCCTTTCTGGACAAGGTGCTGGACCCAGCACACTACGAAGACTACTGCCACGCGCTGGCGCAGTTTTTGCTGTCCTGGGTGGTCAGGGAGATCGACCATTGGCGGCAGGTGGGCATCGATTCGGAAGACGCCATTGCGGCGCTGCGCCAGCGTATGCTGAAAGGGCGCGCCCTGCTCGTTGAACTGCTGAATATTTTTCTCGAGCAGCCCCTTGCGCGTGTGCTGACGCCGCAGCTGATGGAGCGTATCGTTCAGGGGCTTTTTGCTGATGCCAAGGCACACCTCACCCCAGATGTGATGCAAAAATGGTCGGCGCTGGCCAATGGGTGGCTGGCGCGTCCTTTTGCAGACTATGTGCTGTCGCCGCAGCAGCAGGAAGCCCTTCTGGACGGCCTGAGCCAGTGGTGGCAGGCGCAGGGGCGGGATTGGCTGGCCCAGTGGCCGCTGACCGGGGCGAGCCTCAAAGATGCTGTTCAAGAATTGCTGGAATGGCTCTATCTGCAGCCGTTGTCCCGGCTCCTTTGCAGCGGCAAAACGTCGCTGCCTTATGCTGAACTGGCGGTGTTGCTGAAGGATATGGCCTTCACCGAGCTGCGCTCATTTTTAGGCAAGATCACCAAGGAACAGATCGACGCCTTGAGCCAGCAGGAAATGCGCGAGCTGGCGCTGGACATGATTGGGCGCGAGATGCGGCCGCTGGCTTATCTGGGCGGCGGCATTGGCGCCGTCGTCGGTGCAGCGACGGGGGTGGCCATGGAAGCAAGCGGCGTGACGCCGGACCCTGACCAGGTGGCGGCCTTGATGGCTGCACGCATCGGCATGTATGGCGTGGTCGGCTACGGCACCAATGTGGCCGCTGTGAAAGGGCTCTTCCGGCCGTATAAAAAAATAGGCTGCTTCCAGGGCTTGATCAGCAAAAATCAGTCGCGCTTTGCGCACAAGATGAGCGATGTGGCCGCTTCCTATATGATCAACGACGAGATTTGGGCGGCACAGGTGCGGCGCTTTTCAGACTATATTGATGACCATTTTGACACGCTGCTGGCGCGCAGCGCACAGCACTTGGGCGATGTGAGCCACAGCCGCTGGCAGCCGCTGTTGGAGAAGATGGCTGAACAACAGGCCGGTCCATGGCTGGGCCGTGTGCTGGACCGCGACCGTGTGGGGCGCTTGCTGTGTGCGTCCTGGGCGCGCTGCGACGGTGTGCACCTTTTAGGCGAGTGGGCGGCATCGCGCGGCGTGTATCGCAAAGGGGTGCAGCGCCTGGCGATGCGCGAAGCAGCAAACGGCAGTCTTACGCGCGCGCTCACGCAGACGCTGCATGCAGTGTCTCAGGAGGCGTGGACGGACTATGGCAACGCCATGCTGCATGCCTGGGTGCTGCCGACGGAGGAGAAAGCGTATCGGGACTTTTGGCAGCGCTGCCTGCCGTATGATCGCAGTCTGCCGGCGTTTTGCTGCCAACATGCCGATGACTTTGCAGCGATGATCGATGCGGCGCTGCAGCCACGCTTATCCCTGCCGCTGCAGCTCGGTTATCACATGGCTGGCGGCAGGCAGTTGGTGGCGGCGGTTCTGCAGGTTTTCTTCGGCGAGAAATTGCCTGACTATTGGCAGGAACGGGAGGACGCCATTGCTGACGCTGCCGTTTCCTGGATGAAGCAGCAGCTGGCGGGTCGTTCGCTGGCTGACGCAGGTGTGACCCTCAGCGACAACGAAGGTGCCTGGCTGAGCGAGACACTGGCAGCTTATTCAGAAGCACAGTTTGCGCCGGTGGTGCTGGCGGTGTTCCGGTGGCAGGATCAGCTGTCGGTGGCGCAGGAGGCACACATTGTGTCAGCGCTGACGCAGGGCCTTCTGGACGCCTGGCCGGCGCTTTTTGAAGAATCTGCCGCGGCAAGCTGGCAAAAAATGTGGCAGCATGTGGCATGGGAACCAGTCTCCAAGGCGATGGCGCCTGCTTTGAACGTGGCGGGGCAGCATCTGGTGCATGAGCGCGCCTATGACGCCTTGCTCTCGCTTCCAGACGGCCGCCTGCAGCAGCTGAGCCGGGAGATGATGACCCTCGATGCAGCGCAGGCGCAGGTATGCAGCGCGCTGGCGAAGCAGGTCTGGGCGATGCTGTCACCAGCCTGTGTGTCTTATCTTACTTTAGAAGGCCGCAGCCTGCTGGCGCTGATTGATGTGCCGGGACTGGTAGAGGCACGCATCAACGCCCTGTCGCCGCAGGTGCTGGAACGTTTGATACGCGATATTGCGCAGCCTTACTTTACGCGCGTGGAACGCATGGGCTGGCTGGGTGCCGCGGTGGCTGTGCCGGCAACGGTGATTTCAAGAGCGCTCGGCGGCTTTTGATTGAAAGGAGTTTGTATGAAATTCTTCCATTTGGCCGATTTGCACATCGGGAAAAAAGTCAATGGTTATTCCATGATCGACGATCAGCGTGTGATTCTGGATCAAATTGTCGCGCGCATGGCGTCCGACCAGCCAGACGCGCTGATTTTGGCGGGGGACATTTATGACCGCCGCAACCCGCCGGTGGAAGCGGTGACGCTGTTCGATGATTTTGTCTCCCGTGTGGTGCTGGAACAAAGGGTGCCTGTTTTCGCCATCGGCGGCAACCACGACGGCGGCGAGCGCCTCGGCTTTGCCAATGCCATTCAGGCCAAAGCAGGGCTGCACCTTGTGGGAAATTTTACCTGGCCGATTCCCAAGGTGCGTGTTGAGGATGCAGCGGGGCCTGTGGATGTGTACCTCATGGCTTATGCCGACTTGGCGGTGCTCCATGCGCTGGTGCCGGAAACGGCAGAACTGGCTTATCCCGAGGCCATGGATTGGATCTTGAGCCACACCGAGCTGGACCCAGCGGCGCGCCATGTGCTGGTGGCCCATGGCGTGGTCACCGGCGATGCCCCGCTTGAAACCTGTGATTCGGAGCGGGAACTGTCCATTGGCGGCACAGAATTCTGGCAGAGCGATTCGCTGGCAGGGTTCGACTATGTGGCGCTGGGCCACCTTCATCAGGCACAGCGCGCAGGCAGTGCGCACATTCGCTACGCAGGCAGCCTGATGCAGTATTCTTTTTCGGAAGAAAAGCAGCAGAAAGTCATGCTGGCCGTGACCCTCGATGCACAGGGTCAGGTGGCTATTGACGCGCTGCCGCTGACGGCGCCGCATCAGCTGCGCACCATCAGCGGCGAGTTGGAGACGCTTTTGCAGGTGCCGGAGGAGATGGCTGCCTATCAAAACGATTACCTCCGCGTCGTGCTGGAAGACCGCGGCGCCCTGCTGGAGCCCATGCAGCGGCTCAAACAGTGCTATCCGAACATCATGCTGATGGAGCGCAACATGGTGCAAACGGCGGCAGCGGAGCAGATGCTGCCGCAGGCTGCCGCGTCTGCGAAAAAACGCTCGCCTTTGGACATGTTTGCCGCTTTTTACGAGCAGGTGACCGAAGAGGCGGCATCACCAGAAATGTGCGCGCTGATGAAAGATATTTTTGACGATGTGCAGAAGGAGGCATTATGAGACCGATTGAGCTGACAATATCTGCCTTTGGGCCTTACGCTGGAACCACCACCCTGCGTTTTGACGCCCTGGGCACACAGCGCCTGTTTGTCATCACCGGGCCGACAGGCTCCGGCAAAACCACCCTCTTTGAAGCCATCCTGTATGCGCTTTATGGCACATTGAGCAAGCGCGGCATGGACCCCAGCAGTTTGCGCTGTGACTTTTTGAAACCGAACGATGACATCGTGACCTATGTGGACTTTACCTTTGACATTGGCGGAAAAACCTACAAGATTCATCGCCAGCCGAAACAGCGCGTGGCCAAAAAGCGCGGCGACGGCACCCGGGAAATCGGCCAGGAAGCGGTGCTTGAATGTGTGGGACACGATGCTTTTCTGCCTTTGAGCAAGATCAGCGAGGTGGACCGAAAGATCACCGAGCTGGTTGGCCTGGACGACGAGCAATTTCAGAAAATCGTCATGCTGCCGCAGGGAGCGTTTCAGGAATTTTTGGCATCAACCACGAAAGACAAGATGGAGCTGCTCCGACATATTTTTGACACGAGCATTTATGACCTGGCGCTGCAAAAAGTCAAGAGCCGCGTGACGGACATGACCGGCGCCTACAACGACATCAAGACGTCGTACCGCTCTCAGGCTGCCATGCTGCGCTTTTCTGAGCCTTTCGATGCCGGTGATCAGCCATCCGAGCGGACGCTGAACGACATGGAAGCGCTGCTGGCCAGCGACGCGGCCCAAAGCAAAGGCCTGGAGCAGGCTGTTGACGATGGCACGGCGCGCTATCAGGCTGCGGTGCAGCGCTTGAATCAGGAAAAACAGCACAACGCCGACGTTGAAAAATGGCAGCAGACGCAGCAGGCCCTGCAGCGTCTTCAGGCGCAGAAACCGGCCATGGATGCAGTGGCAGCGCGTGTGTCTGCAGCTGATTGCGCGCGCAGCATCCTTGATCAGGAAAAACGCGCCCAGGAAACCGACCTCGCCAAGCAGGCGCAGGCGCGTGTCCTGACGACTGCGGCCAAGCGTCAGGAAGAAACGGCGGCCGCTCTGGCCCAGGCCAAGACGGTTCAGGAAAAAGCCGAGCAGGAAAAAGTGGCGGCTGATCAGCAGGTTCAGCAGCTGCCTGCCCTGACCGCTCAACTGGAAAAAATGAAAGATTATGTGGCTGAGCGCGCTGCGCTGGCCCAAGCCCGTGAACAACACGCACAGGCGCAGGCGGCGTGTGCGGCCCTTGAACAGTCGCTGAGCAAGACGGCGCAGGAAGTGGCCGCCCTCGAAAGCAAGGTGCAGGAAAAGACGCAGACACAGGAAGCCCACCATCGTTTGCAGATGGACTGCGAAACAAGAAGCCATCAGCTGGAACAGGAACGCCGCCACTATAAACTGGCGGACAAATACCTCAAGGCACAGGCGCAGCGTGCTGTGCTGAAAAGCGAGGCTCAACAGGCGGAGGCGGCGTTTGCCCAAGCCGAAGAACGGCTGCAGGCGGCGCGCACACACAATCGCCAGCAGCTTGCCGCCACGCTGGCCCAGGCGCTGCGTGAGGGCGCGCCTTGCCCAGTCTGCGGCGCCGTACACCACCCAAATCCAGCCTCTGCCGCAGCAGGGCAGGATGAAGAAGAGGCCTGCCTTGTGCAGCGTGACCAGGCGCAGCAGCAACAAGCGTCGGCGCAGGCGGCGTTGAAGGCGCAGGATGCGCGCCTGGCAGAGCTGTGGGCAGATCTCCAGGCAGAAGTGCCGGCGCTGGATCAGCCGGAAACGATCAAGGACTTTGCAGCGTCGCTGTGCGCCGCTGGCAGTGAACACAGCACCCAGCTCAAAGCGCTGCAGGCCCAGCTGAAAGCCTTTGCTGACAAGCTCGCCCAGCTGAACGATGTGGAAGGGCGGCACGATGCGCTAAAGGCGACGCTGGACAAGCAAAAAGACGAGCAAACCACGCTCGTTGCCGCCCAAAGTCATTGGCAGGCCTTGTGTGAGAGCCATCAGCGCGCCGTTGAGGAGAAAGAGCAGGCCTTCGGTTTCTCGGCGGATGTGAACCCCAAGGCACTGGAGGCAGAAGTTGCCAGGATTGAGCAGGCGCAGCAGCGTGCCGCTGAGCGGGCCGAACAGGCGGCCGCGCGTTATCAGCGTGCACAGATGGCGCAGGTGCAGGCGGAAGAAGCCGCCAAGCAGGCGCAGCAGCGGCTGGATGAACTGACGGCGCAGCTTGCGGCTGACGCAGCCGCCTTTGCACAGGCTTGGCAAGCCGCCTTTGCGTCGCAGGACGATTATGCCGCGGCCAAGGCAGACATTGCTGGCATGGGCGCCTTGCAGCAGCAGCTGGACAGCCATGCACAAACCCTTACTCGAGAAAAGACCCTGTATGAGGACCTCACCGAGCGCTTGCAGGAAGACTGCAGCCTGCATGATCTCACAGCCAGTGAGAAGCATTGCCAGGACATGGCGCAGCAGCTGAGTGCCGCAAAAGATGCGTTGGCTGCCCATCGTTCCCGTTATGCATCCAATGCCAAGCTGATCGCAGGCATTCGCACGCTGTACGAGGATTTTCAGGCATTGGAAGCCCGCTATGCGCTCATTGGAAAGCTGCGGGACGTTCTCGACGGAAAAAATCGCTTCAACATGAAGCTGGAAACCTTTGCGCAGGCGTATTATTTTGAACAGATGCTCGCCCACGCCAATGTGCGGCTGGCGCGCATGACCCATGGCCGCTATGCCTTCCGGCGCAAAGACACGGTGCATGATGCGCGCAAGCAGGCTGGCCTGGATTTGGACGTCATGGACCAGTACACAGGGCGCGCACGCGATGTTTCCACCCTTTCGGGCGGGGAAAGCTTTAAGGCTTCGCTGTCTCTGGCATTGGGACTGGCCGATGTGGTTTCCAGCGAGAGCGGCGGCGTGGAATTGTCCACCATCTTTATCGATGAAGGCTTCGGCACCTTGGACGAAGAATCGCTGGACGACACGGTGGAAACCCTGATCAGCCTGCAGGACAGCGGGCGTTTGGTCGGCGTCATTTCTCACGTTGCCGAGCTGAAAGAA
>JAXJBF010000108.1:0-5549 GCA_036303105.1 Peptococcaceae bacterium
AAAGCCATCCGCTAACAACTAACTGCTAGCCACTAACAACTTTAAAGGGCTTGTCGTCATGCGACAAGCCCGTCTTTTTTCTGTGCAGATTTCCTGCGAAATTGCCCCATGTCTATATACAAAAAAGAGCATTTTATGAACCCCCTCAAGCGAGGGTTTTCATGAAATGCTCTTTTTTTTGCAAAATTTTTTGTAATATTTTATTAATATATAGTATTAAATAAATATTAATAATTAACAATAAAAAGAATAAAAAATGTAATAACAAATAAATGTCTATACAGCTGCAAAATGGCTTTACTAAGCCTTTTATTAACAAAAATAAGTGCTATAATGATATCACAAAAAGACCATATAAAATACATAAAAATGCAACATAGTGAAAGGCGGTGCATCGAAAAAATCTTACATGATATATAGGGTGAAGTCATTATAAGTAAAGGATGCGCAAAATTATGAACAAGATATTTAAAGTCATTTACAGCAAAACCAGACATTGCTACGTTGTCGTCTCGGAACTAGCAAAAAGTCATTGCAAAACCACACAAAGTCATACAGTCAGAAGCAAAACAGCCCTGACGGCAGCTGTATTGCTGGCATTGGGAGCTTTCTCGTTTGTAGGGATGCCAGTGGCGCAGGCAGCAGACGGAACTGAAAGTATGAAAAATAATGACTATGTAGGAGCCAATGGTTACTACTGGTACTTTGATGAAAAAACAAATCAGTGGGAGAAGTATCCATATAAAATAAGCCGTATCAACAATAACCGCTCTTGGCAAGAATTACCCAACTATGAGGGCGGCGGTGCAAAGGAACCGGGTGCTGTCACTGCGGGCTTGTATGCACAGGCAGGAGAGCAGACGGTTACCATTGGGAACCGCAATGCCGGACAGTCAAAAGGCAGTGTGTTTATCGGGGAACTCGACGGATATAATGACGGGGGAAAGAATGATCCTGTCGGAATGAGAAACAATTATGTAACAGCTGTTGGTTTCCAGTCTAATGCCACCGGCTGGGGTTCCATTTCCATCGGTTCCAATGCCGTCGCTGAAAATACCAAAGAAACCAGCCAGGTAGTATATCACGAAGGAAGTGCAGGAACTTCCGGTACGGTACAAGACGATAATTATGGGATCAAATTAAAACCGTCAATCAAATGGTCTTCCGTTGCTTTAGGCTATAGCGCTCAAGCCAAAGACGGGAACATCGCCATCGGTGCCTATTCAGAGGCTACGGATACAAGTTCTGCTACACCCTATGTTTCCGTAGGTAGTTCGAAGTTACAGCGCCGAATTACCAATGTTGCTGACGGTACAGGTGACACTGATGTGGCTACGGTGGGACAGATGAACAAAGCCATTGAGTCCATCGGGACTACGGGCTGGAACCTAAGCACCAACGGTAACAGCTCTTCCACAACTATTACCTCTGGCAAGACTGTCGACTTTTCGCCTGCTGTTGATGGAAAGAACGGGACAACGGATCATAAAAACGTAAAGATTTCTAACGATGGCTCTAACGTCAAAATCGGTCTGAACAAGGATATCGTCCTTGGGGAAGCGACTGAAGGCGAGGGTGGCAGCCTGAATGTGTATTCCGATTCTACTGAAGCCAGTAACTTGGGAAATCGTGTGAGCATTGATGGATCTACGGTTAGTGTCAACTATGGAAAAGAAGACGGTACTTCAGGGACAAAGCGCGGCGTCGTCCTCGGTGTAGGAGAAGACTATAACAATAATGCACAAGGATATATTGCCTTTAACAATATTGATGCTAAGGGGACAATAGGTTCTACCTATCTACATAGTGCTACTGATGCACCGAATGACCTGAAAGGCCGTCTGGTATATTCAAATGCTATAGATGGGACTGAATACATTGCCAATCTGGATGATGGCATTACCTTTACCGGCGATGTGCAAAAAGATGTGCCGAAAGACTACACCCAAACTCCAACAAAACTCAACACGACGCTCAATATCACGGGCGGCGCTGCAACGGAAAAAGATTTGACAGAAGAAAATATCGGTGTCGTTTCAACTCCGGCAGCAGAAAGTGCGGATGGCACGACTCAGGCATCCAAACTGGAAATCAAGCTGAATAAGGACCTGAAAGGCATCACCTCCATCACCAGCCAGAGCACAACAAACTCCACCGGTGCCAAAATTGAATTAGGAGCAAATGGTACCACCATCTCCGGCGGCGATGTCAACGTTAGCGAACACAAGGTTACTGGTCTGGCAAATGGCGATGTAAGTACTACGTCTACTGATGCTATTACAGGCCAACAGCTGAATGCTGTAAAAACTGATTTGACGAAGGATTTGACAGTCAATGCCGGCTGGGGCCTTGAAAAAGAAGGCAATACAATCAGTCTGGAACGTAATCTGGGAAAGAACTATGGGAATACATACGGTGGAAAGGGCAAGGTTACTTTTGAAGCAGATGGGGAAAACTCACTGATTCTTGGTGGCGGTGCAATCAATGATAGTCGGGGTGAGAGAGATAAAGCCTTTACATTTGGTGCTCATGCAAAAGATTCTGTTCTTGTAGGCGGCATGAATAATGATATTGACGAAAACAGTGAAAGAGCACTGATTATTGGTGGAACTAACAATAAAACTCTTTCCACAAATAAAGTACAACAAACCGGCACAGATGCTATTATCGTTGGTGGAGCTGATAATAAAGCAGAAGGTGATGGTTCTGTCTTAATTGGTGGTAATCGCAATGAAGCATCAGGCCTTTATTCAATGACCGTTGGAGGAACCGTCAATAAAAATGAGGGAGAGCTGTCATCTATTTTTGGAGGCACAAAGAATAACATACTAAAAAGCGATAAAAGTGATCCAACAGGGGCTGCTATTTTTGGCGGCACTGGCAATACAATAGAAGGAGAAAGTATCGCTGCTACTATTTTTGGTGGTGAGAATAATATTGCTGACCATCTTCTTGCTGTTGTTGTTGGTGGTGAAGCTAACCATTCTTCTGGAAATGCTTCTACCATTTTGGGTGGTAACGGTAATATAGCTAATGGGTTGATTTCTACTGTTGCTGGTGGACAAGCCAATATAGCT
Source organism: Peptococcaceae bacterium (assembly GCA_036303105.1). Classification (GTDB taxonomy): domain Bacteria; phylum Bacillota; class Peptococcia; order Peptococcales; family Peptococcaceae; genus UMGS1590. The sequence continues at coordinate 3,078 of JAXJBF010000108.1, forward strand.
ATCGGTAATGCCTCTATGGTAACAGGCGGAAGTGGAAATCTGGCTTCTGGCATATATTCATACACTGCTGGGGGGGCTTATAATCGTGCAACAGGAGACGTTTCTTCATCACTGGGCGGAAGTAATTCTAGCGTCAATGGAATGTATTCGACTGGAGTAGCAGGTGGCTCTACAGGAAAAGATGCCATGTTTTCCTTGGCCGCCGGTTATCAGTCTCTTGTAGCTGACAGTGGGATAGAAAAAACTGATTTAAGTGAAGATAACCCTGAAGATGCAGATGAACTTAATAAATATTCAGAAGCTTTGGAGGCATATGGAGAAGGCGATAAAAGTAAGATGGAGTCTCTATCAGGCTATTATAAATGGGATCCAGATAGCAGTATGGGGCACGCCAAAGTTACTCACTATGATAAATTTTCTACGGCATTGGGTTATCAAGCAACCGCAAATAAACCTGGAACAATTGCTTTCGGTCATGATGCTGGTGATGAATCTGGTTATACTTATGAATGGGAACAATTACCTGATGGACAAGTTAATCTTATTGATGACACAACAAATGACTATACCAAAGCACCAAAATCAGTGAAAAAGAAAGCTCCTTATACCTCTGCTTACTACAACCGCCTGTCAAAGTCGCAGACGGTATTGATGACCACGATGTCGTCGTCATGGAACAGCTGAAGCAGTATGCTGAAAAAGATGCATCAAATCTCGGCAACAACATCAAGGTCTACACGATAGATGAAAAGGGCAACGTGCAGCTTGATAAAGATAAAAACCCTGTCGAGGATAAAGACGCCACGACAAACGATCAGAATGCAAGCAAAGACGCCTGGGGCCAGGCTCTTGGCGCAGACACGTTCACTCCAGGTAAATCCGATGCTGCTACGGATGCTTCTACTTCCGACCAGCTGGTAACGGGCAAGACGCTGTACAACTATGATAAGCCAACCGGTTCGACGAATTATGTTAATGCCAACAATACGACTGGCCAGAACCTGAGTGCCCTCGATGCACAGGTCAAAGCCAATGCAGATGAGCTAAACAAGCCAAACCGCAACATCAAGTATTATTCGGTTAAAACCTTGCCGCTGACGGTTAAAGGTTATACAAACGAAAATAATGACGGTGCTAAAGGCAAGGGCAGCCTGGCCGCAGGCTTTGTCACGCATGCAGACGGCATTGCTTCAACAGTAGCCGGTTCCTACTCCGGTGTCATCAATTCGGGGAATGCACAGGGGCGTGACCTCCGCGGTGCAGCGGCTCTGTCCTATGGCACGTTCAACGTCAACCAGAATACGGATACCGCGAAAGAACACAGCGGTGTAGCCAACAGTATTGTCGGCCAGGCCAACATGACGACTGACTCGAATGCTGCGATTATCTATGGTGCAGGCAACACCGTTACGAATTCCTACCGTCCGATTGATAAGGATAAAGCTTTGGCTATCTTAGGAAATGTATCCGATCCGACAAACCTCAGTAAGGCTATGCAGAATGCCGTCAAGGAAAGCGGCGGACAGGTCATGGTTATGGGCGGCGGCAACACGGTTGACAAAGCCTATATGACCCAGGTCACTGGTGTAGGTAACAACGTCACGGGCGCAGACAGCACCTATGCAGAAGGCACATCGACGCAGTACAACTTCGTCGATGGCTTCCAGAACGAACTGACCAACGGCAAAAATGACTATATCATCGGTTCGAACAACAAGGTCAGCGGAGACAGCACAGACAAGAATCAGTCCAATATCGTCTTCGGCGACAACCATAAACTGACGAATCAGAAGAACAACGTCATTATCGGTTCGTCCGATACTGCCGACGATGAAACGACAGCCTCCGACGTCGTAGCCATCGGCCATAACGCAAAAGTCAGCGCCGAAGGCGGCGTAGCCATCGGCAGCGGGTCTGAAGCTACTACTGATAAGTCTACTGAAGGATATGATCCTGCTACTGGTAAGAATTCAACAAAGACTACTTCTACTTGGCAGGCCACCAATGCAGCTGTATCCATCGGTAAAGCAGATGGCACAGTAACCCGCCAGATCAACGGCGTGGCTGCCGGTACGAACGAAACCGATGCGGTAAACGTGGCACAGTTGAAAACTGCACAAACCGGCTTGATCAACAAAGGTCTGACTTTTGCAGCTAATACGGGCGAATATACGGCCAAGTTAGGTTCCAAGGTGACCATCCAGGGTTCGGCCAAGAAGGCAGACCATACATACACTTCGGATAACCTGACCACAGAAGTGGATGATCAAGGCAACATCAAGATCCTCATGGATGAAAATATGTCGGCAGACAAGATCATTGTCGGCAAGGATGGCAAGCAGGGCCATATCGGGCTGACCGGCGCCGATGGGACCAACGGCAAGGATGGCACCAGTGCGGTCGATATCACCGTCAAGAAAGGTTATGATGATACCGCCAAGGGCATCAATGGCACTAACGGCGTCGATGGCC
>JAXJBF010000109.1:0-13508 GCA_036303105.1 Peptococcaceae bacterium
CTGTCTGTCTGTCTGTAGGATTATGGCACGGCCTCGCCCGCTGTCAAGGCCGCAGAATGGATGCATGGTCATGGCTGAGCCGCCTCCTTTGCTGTGTGTTGTGAGATTTGTTTCATTATACCACAGGCCGCCGCCGGGGGCGACGGTTTTCAGAAAATTTCTGCGGTGAGCAGCAAAAAGCGCGCCTGCAGATGCAGACGCGCGGCGCAGCACTCAGTCGGTGAAGCACTGGGTCCAGTAGCCTTTGTAATAGCCAACGCCGAGGGTCGTCAGGTGTTCGTTGAGAATGTTGGCCCGGTGGCCTGGCGAGTTCATCCAGCCTTCCACTACTTCTTCCGGCGAAGGATAGCGCATAGCGATGTTTTCAGCGGCCCAGCCGTAGCGGATGCCGGCAGCGGCCATGCGGTCGAACGGCGAGAGGCCGTCGGGGTTGACATGGTCAAAGAACTGGCGCTCGGACATGTCCCGGCAATGGGCAGCGGCCACGTCGGCCAGCGCCTCGCTCCAGGTGAACGGCGCGAGGCCTGCCTTGACGCGTTCCTGATTGGTGAGGGTGAACACGTCGCGGGCGTAGTTCTCAGATTGGTCGGTCACTATGCGCACCGTTTGTGCGGCGTGGTCCCAGTACACGTCGGCGTCGAAGCCTTCACTGACAGCGCGCACCGGCGCCAGGGTGCGGCCATTGAGGATGGTCGGCGCCACGTCGAGGGCGATGGCTTCACCGTTGCGCCACATCACGTGGTTGTCGATGGTGAGCGTCAGGGTGTCATCGCCGCGCACCGAGATCATCTGCCGCGTGGCGTTGTTCCAGGTGACTTCGGCGTCGAGGGCTTCGGCCAGGGCGCGCATCGGCACGAGGACGCGGTCGCTGGTGATGACCGGCGGCTGGTCGAGGGGAATGGCCTGTCCATCCACTTCCAGGTGCACAGCGGCGTCGGCCGGCTGAGCGAGGCCAAGCCCCAGGGCCAGCAGCAGGCCGGCCAGCAAAAATCTCCATTTTTTCTTCATGATGATCACCTCTTTGCTATAGTTTACCGTGCCAGGTTCCGTTGTTCAAGTACAATGTTCCACGATATAAAAACAGCGTTCCCTGTTGGCGATGCTGCCAGCAAGGAACGCTGTGATTTTTATTCGCGCAGATGTTTGCGGAAGAAGCTGATTTGAAACGGCACGGAGATGACAAAGGTGAGAAAATCGGCCAGCGGCTGCGCCATTTCCACGCCGCCAACGCCGATGAGGCGCGGCAGTACCAGCACCACTGGAATCAGGAAAAAGCCATTGCGGCAGCAAGCCAGCATGGTGGCGGCGAACTTGAAGCCGAGGCATTGGTAGAGCTGGTTGACGAAGGTGGAATAGGCCATGAGCGGCATCACCGCGCAGGCGAAGAGCAGCGCGCTTTTGCCGATGGCGATGACGGCCGGGTCGTCCCCGCGGAACCAGCTCATGACCAGCTCGGTGTTCAGACCGATGAACACCGCGGCGACCACGCAGATCACGGTGCCAAGCTAGGTGGAGAAAATGAAGGCCTGGCGCGTGCGTTCTTTGTCGCCAGCACCGAAGTTGAAACCAGCGACGGGCTGGAAGCCCTGGCCAACGCCGATGATGACGTTGCGCACGAAAAGGTAGATTTTATTGGAAATGGTCACGGCGGCCACGGCTGAATCGCCATAATACGAGGCGTAGATGTTCAGCACAGCCGAGCCGAGGCTGGCCATGCCCTGGCGGCAGGTGGTCGGAATGCCGGTGGTGTAAATTTCAAAGTAGTCGCGCCAGCGGCGGCTGATGCTGCGCGGGTTGATTTTGACGATGCTCTTGCCGGCGATGAAGGCGCGCAGCAGGATGAGCCAGCTTAGCGCCTGGCTGACGATGGTGGCAGCGGCCGCACCGGCGATGCCCCAGTGGGCCCAGAAGATGAGCACGGGGTCGAGGATCACGTTGAAGAAGCCGCCGATCACCAGGCCGACAACGGCATAGATGGGCTCCCCTTCGTTGCGCAGGATGCAGCTCATGACGCTGGATGTGCAGAGAAACGGACAGCCCATGAGGATGATGCGCGCATAGCTGACGCAGTAGTCCAGCATGGTGTCGGTCGAACCGAGCAGGCGCATGAGCTGCGGCAGGAAAATCAGGCTCGGAATCATGATGACCAGCGAGCCGACCAGCCCGGCCAGCAGCGCACTGTTGGCGTAGCTTTCTGCCTTGTCGTTCTGGGCCGCGCCCAAACATCGCGCCACCAGACTGCCGCAGCCGGTGCCGACGCCAAAGCCGTAGGCCTGCATGATGGACTGCAGGGAAAACACCACGCCCACCGCCGCCGCGGCACTGGTGCCAATGCGCGCTACGAAGAATGTATCTGCTGTATTGTAAATCACGGTGATGAGCTGACTCAGCACCGTTGGAATGATCATGCCAATGATCAACTTAGGAATCGGCACCGTCAACATGCGTTTACGCTGCAATTCCGGTGTCAACGCCGCTTTCTTGGAACCTCCACGACGCATCATAAATCCCTCCAATTAAAACAAGCATCCGCCACTCCCCCGGGCGATGCTCTATAGTCACGGGCTCTATTGTAATACAAACCACTCACAGATGCATCCCATGAAGATTCTGACTATGGAAAAAAGCACGGCATTTTACCGTGCTTTGATGATGAAGGGTTGCAGTATTTTATTTCATGCGTGCGCGCCATTCCAAAACGACGCTGCCATCGCGGTCGAGACGGATGGTTTGGAACTGATCGTTGAGAAGCGGGTTGGTGTAGTCGTAGTCGACGCGTTTGTGTTTGTCGCGGCTTTCCTTGCGGTTGCGGGCGGTGATGGCGACGGCTTTGCCAAGGTCGATGAGGTCGAAGAGCTCCATGGTGCGCATGAGCTGGTGGGCGTCTGCGCAGGCGATGTCGCTCAGGGCATAGGCTTTGAGGTCGTCGAGGTACTTGATGCCGGCGCGCATCATGTCTTCGCTGCGCAGTTTAAGACCGACATAGTCATTCATGATGACCTGCAGGGTGGAGTTGGCTTCGAGCCAGTCAGCGCCGTTCTTGCGATTCATGAAGCTGTTGTAGAGATCGATGTGTTTTTGGATGGCTGGATGGCCGGTGACATCGTATTCATCGACGGTCTTCACGTATTCGGCCGCGGATTCCCCGGCGACATCGCCCCAGACCGAGGCGTTGGTGATGCTGCCGCGGACGTTGCCAACAACGTTGCCTGCGGCAAAGATGCCTGGCACATTGGTGGCTGCGTTGAGGTCGATCTCAATGCCGCGCTGCTGGAGAGAATAGTCGTAGGTGCCAAACTCAACCATGCTTTTGTGCAGGTCGATGCCGCGCTGGTTGAGGTAGTCGGTGATGGAGTCGATGCCTTCGCACAAAAACTGCTGGTGCTGGTAAACGTGGTCTTCTTCGCTGTAGCCGGTGCAGTTCATAAAGGTTGGGCCGGTGGCGCTTTCGAGGCGCTTGGTGAAAATGCCGGGGTTGATGTCCATGAGGGCGTCGCCGCGTTTGCGGTCTGGCTTGTCACAGAACGGGCTGATGGAGTCGCCGTTGATGTCGCTGATCACGCCGAACCAGGTGGCTTTGCCGCTGCGCGCAAAACCTTTGACGCCGCAGTGGCGATATGGCACATCGATGTTGATGAGTTTGGCGCCGGCACGATAGGCAATGGCGGCACCGCCGGCGGCTGCCGGACAACTGTGAACGTTGAAAATATAGGCCGGGTTGACGTTTGGATACATGCGCATGGCCTGGGCGGTGGCCACAAGCACGGCCTTTGCCTGGATGACGACGACTTCCGGCTGGTCGTCGGCCAGCACGAAACCAACGGCGCGTCCTTCGTCGTTGGTGAGGATGTCGCTGATGTAGAGCTTGTTCATGATCTTGGCGCCGTATTCGCGGGCCTTGTTGGTCAGCACGCGCTTCTGGTTGGAGCCGTCGTATTTGAGGTGGTAGCACTGGCGGGATGGCATGGTGTGGCCTTCGAAGCGATAGGCGCCGGTTGGCTTCATGTTGATGCCCCACTCCTGCCAGCGTTCGACGATGCTCTGTGTGCGCCGCATCATTTTCCTGGTCATGGCTGGGTCCTGCCATGGGCCGCCTTCCATGCCTTCGCTGATTTCGGAGATGACGCGGTCGAAATCGTCGCCGTGGCATTCAGGGATGTAACACATGAAATGGTCGTTGCCGCCGCAGCCATTGCCGGAACGTCGGGTGTCGGCTTTTTCGGCGATCAGCACGTCCACGCCTTTGCTGGCTGCGGTGATCGCTGACTGTAGGCCAGCCACCCCGCCGCCGATGATGAGGTAGTCTGTTTTTATGATTTCGTCACGAACTTTCACGTCCATCATTCAGCACCTCCCTGTTGTGTGCGTTTTTCTTCGGGCACATCCATGGTAAACATCATATGAGACAACGGATAACGCATGCTGATCGCCCCTTTTGGACAATCTTTGACGCAGGCGCGGCAGTGCCAGCATTCGTAAGGATATTTCACAGCAACGATCTTTTTGCCGTCTTCATTTTTTACAAAGCGAATGACATCCAGCGGGCAGATTTGCGCGCAGGTGCCGCATTCAATGCATTTTTCTTTATCGATGATTGGTGGCATAAGCCAACACTCCTTTCTCCTGCTTCCATGATATAGGATGCTTATGTATTAAAAAAGCATATTTTATCAATGCTATCCATTGCAATCTGTCATAGCTGAATAAAAAAGCGGCGCTCGATCGCAGGCATCGAGCGCCGTCATTATTATTCACTTTCTGCGCCATAGGTCTGGCAAATGTGTTCAAGCGTTTCTGTCACACATTTTTCCGCCGCCGTCATATGGTGGTTGCCATGATGTACCCAGCCGCCCAGCACAGCCACATCAAAATCACTCATGTTCAGCGGCACCAGGGTGTAGCGGTAGTCTCTATTGCTGCGCATCACCTCGCTGGTGGGCGTAATCAGCACCGCATCGGTTTCGGCGGCATATTTGCGCGTGTTGAGCACGTCGTTGATGCGCATGGCTGGCTGTGTGCTCTGATCGATGCCGAACTTGCGCATCAGAAACAAATCCTTTTGCGGCGACATTGTCACCCGCTCAAACTTCATAACATCTGAGAGGCGTACGCTGTCAAAGCTTTGCAGGGGATGCCCTTCCCGGGTGCAAATGCTCAATTTGTCGGAGAAAATCTGATGAAATTCCAGCTGGTAGCGGTTGAGGTCGTTGTACACATCCATCGCGCCAGCCTCGTTAAAGGTGATGAAGGCGAGGTCAACATCGTGCTGCGCCACCTTGGCGAGCGCATCTTTGATATAGTCGCGATAAGCCGACACCTGGATGGCTTCGTACTGCTGGCGCAGCGCGAGAATCATGTCGGTGATGATGTTCATGGCACAGTGCGAGGAGCCTGTGATGCGCACGGAGCCGCTGATCGTTTCTGAATGAAGGTCCGATTTTTCCAGCTTTTCCAGGGCGTTCTGGATGGAAACGGCACATTCCAGCACTTTCTTGCCTTCTTCCGTCAGGGTCACACCGCGCTTGCCGCGGTTCAACAGCACCACGCCCAGTTCCTCCTCGAGCCGAATCAGCGAAATGCTGATCGTCGACTGAGAAATATACAGTGCCTGCGCCGCACGCGATATGGAACCGTATTTATCGACAGCAATCAAAAAACGAAATTGATTGAGCTGCACAAAATCCACCCGCCTTTCAAAATTATGTGTCATTTCTTTCTATTATATAGCATCCTCCCTGGTCACGAAAAGAGGCGCGCTTGTCAATACGAGACCCCCTCTGTTATACTGATGCCATTGATATTGTTTTAAGGAGGTTGAGCGATGACGACGATCGGCATTGTTGCGGAGTGGAATCCGTTTCATAACGGGCATCAGCGATTGATTGACGCGATTCGCGCAGAGGAAGGCGACGCCTGCATTGTCTCGGTGATGAGCGGCGCATTCTGCCAGCGCGGCGAGGCGGCGTGCTTTGACAAATGGCTGCGCGCCGAGATGGCCCTGGCGGCGGGCGTGGATGTGGTGCTGGAGCTGCCGCAGGTGTACGCGAGCGCCAGCCTGGAGGGTTTTGCCCGCGGCGGCGTGGCAAGCCTTCTGGCGTTCACGCCGCTGGACGCGCTCTATTGCGGCAGCGAGTCGGGCGACGCGGCAGCATTGGCGGCACAGGCCGACTACCTGCGCACCCATGCGGCGGCGTTTGATGTGGCGATGCGCACCGCCGGCGAGCAGGGGCTGAATTACGCCCAGGCCTCGCAAGAATTTCTGCGGGCGGCGGGCTTCACCTCCGACAAGAACACGCCGAACGACCGCCTGGCGCTGCAGTATCGGCTGGCGCTGCCGGAGGCGGTGCCGATGCGGTTGGTGCAGCGCAGCGTGGCACACGACGCTGCCGAAGTCACTGCCCACACGATGAGCGCGTCGCAGATTCGCGCCGCTCTGCCGGAATCGCTGGATGAGGTGGCGCCTTATCTGCCGCCGAGCAGCACGGCGTTGATGCGCCGTGCCTTTGCCGAAGGCTGGCAGCCTGCCGACACGGCACAATTTTTGCTGGCGCTGCGCCTGCTCTGCACGAGCCTGGAAGCGGAGGACATCGCCGCGCGGCTGGCAATTCGCGATGGCTGGGCGCCGCGCCTGCTGGCGGCGATTCAAGAGGCCAGCGATTACGACGACATGCTCAGCCGCGCACAGACCCGCCATTACAGCCGCAGCCGTGTGCGGCGCTTGGCGCTGACGCTCTTATCGCCGCTGCCAGAAGCCCCTGTGTCTCCTGGCTACTGCCGCGTGCTGGGCTTTTCCAAGCGCGGGCGAGCGCTCTTAAAAATGCGCACAAGCAATGTGCCGCTCGTCATCAACACCGGCAAGGATCAATACAAGCTGTCGCCGCAGGCGCACGCGCTGCTGCTTTCCGACATTCACCGCCAGGCACTCGCCGACGCCCTCACCCACCGCGGCTCTGTGCGCCGAGATTATGTCGAAGCACCACGGGTGTTTGTTTAAGAAAAAAGGCCAGAGCCGCTCGCATCGATGCGAGCGGCTCTGGCCTTTTTGTATGAGCTGCCGGAGATGGCGCTATTTATTGTATGGCTGCTTTCAGCGCACGAATGGCGGCGCCAGCGTGCGGCGCTGCGTCCTTGCCGTAGCTTTCCACGAGCTTGACAATGCCGGTTTCAATGAGAATGCCGTCAGCAACAGCGGTCAGCTGCTGCGCTTCTTCCGAGGTACAATTTGGAACACCTACAATGCATGGCACAGTGCTTTGCTGGCGAGCAGCGTTGACGGTGAACGCCAGTTCTTCAGCAGTGGTCACAGCCATGGCATAGAGGAAGCCGTCGGCTTCTTTGGCAATCATGGCGATGCGGTCCTCTTCGGTTGGCGCGATCATGGAGAGCAGGGCCACATCATGAGCATCGCAAACATCCTGGAACTCGCCTTTTTCTTCGTATGGTAGATCGAGCAAGATCAGGCCGGCAACGTCCACTTTCTGGCAAAGCCCTACAAATCGCTCAGCACCATAGGAGAAGACCACGTTGGCGTAGGTCACAAAAACGAGCGGCACTTTTTCCTCGTGGCGCAGTTCCTGCACAAAGTTGAAAATGCGGTCGGTGGTGGTTCCGGCAGCCAGCGCCCGAATGTTGGCGCCCTGTACCACTGGTCCTTCAGCGGTCGGGTCGGAGAACGGAATGCCCAGGGCGATGGCATCCGCACCGGCAGCGGCCATTTCGTGAACCACGGCAGCCGTTGTCTGCAAATCTGGATCACCACAGGTCACAAATGGAATGATGGACTTTCCTTTGCTTAATACGGTTGTTAGCTTATTCATAAAGATCTTCTCCTCTGTAGCGTGCAATGGCAGCGCAGTCTTTGTCTCCGCGGCCGGACATGGTGACAACGATGATCTGGTCTGGCGTCATGGTTGGCGCCAGTTTCTTGGCATAGGCGATGGCATGGGCCGATTCGATGGCTGGAATGATGCCCTCCTGACGCGCTGTGTATTCGAAGGCGTCGACGGCTTCGTCGTCGGTAACCGGCACATATTCAGCGCGGCCGCTGTCGAAAAGCTGCGCGTGTTCCGGCCCCACGCCCGGGTAATCCAGGCCGGCCGAGATGGAATACACTGGTGCAATCTGGCCGTATTCATCCTGGCAGAAATAGGACTTCATACCATGGAAGATGCCGACACTGCCTGTGTTGACGCTGGCAGCCGTTTCAGCGGTGTCGATGCCGCGGCCAGCCGCTTCGCAGCCGATGAGGCGCACATCTTTGTCGTCGATGAAGTGGTAGAAACTGCCGATGGCGTTGGAGCCGCCGCCGACGCAGGCGAGCACCGCATCGGGCAGGCGCCCTTCTTTTTCGAGAATCTGCGCGCGGGTTTCTTTGGAAATGATCTGCTGAAAATCACGCACGATCATCGGGAACGGATGCGGACCAACGGCAGAACCCAGGCAGTAGTGGCTGTCTTTGAGGTCGTCGCCCCATGCACGCATGGCTTCGTTGACGGCGTCTTTGAGGGTTGCCGTGCCGCTGGTCACTGGCACGACTGTGGCACCGAGCAAACGCATGCGGTAAACGTTGAGCGCCTGGCGAATGGTGTCTTCTTCGCCCATGTACACGACGCATTCCATGCCCATGAGTGCTGCGGCGGTGGCGGTGGCCACACCATGCTGACCGGCGCCGGTCTCAGCAATGAGGCGGGTTTTGCCCATTTTCTTGGCGAGCAGTGCCTGGCCGAGAGCGTTGTTGATTTTGTGCGCGCCAGTGTGGTTAAGGTCCTCGCGCTTGAAGTAGATCTTGGCGCCGCCGAGGTCGCGGGTCATGTTCTCAGCAAAATAGAGGCGCGATGGACGGCCCACGTAATCGTTGAGCAGGGCTGTCAGTTCCGCATTGAAGGCTGGGTCGTTTTTGTAATGCTCGTAAGCCTTTTCCAATTCTATCACTGCACTCATCAGGGGTTCTGGGATGTACTGACCGCCGTGAATGCCGAAGCGTCCTTTTTGATTCATTGTAATCTCTCCTTAGTCTCTATGATTTATGATCGCTCTCATCGTGTTCTGCATCGGCGTTCAGCGCCGCCATCGTTTGATCGCTTTCTCCTGCATCATGCTCCTCCTCCATGCGCCAGCTTCTCTGTTCAGGAGAATAAAAAAACGCCCCTGACAGAAACATGCTCTTTCTGTCAAGGACGAATACATTTAAGATCCGCGGTGCCACCTTGATTTCGCGCTTGACGCGCGCCCTTAGCGAGATACCATCATACCTCCGGCAACTGACGTATGCCCTCACGTTGCAGAATACTCTGCGCAGTGTGCTGCGCATTTGACTGCACCCTCAGCGGTCCATTTGACGACTTGTTTCTCACCCGACTCTCAGCAACACGGGTTCTCTGTACAGGCATCATCGCCGTTATCTCCGCCTCAACGGTTTGGTGTATTTGAATTGAGTATACTTTACCATGGCACGCCCTCCACCGTCAACCACCAATTGCAAATTTTTCAAAAAATTGCAACGCACTGCTTCTAACAAGAAAATTCTGCCAGCAAGCACAAAAATCCACCAGCAGCAGATTCTGCGGCTGGTGGTCTGTGACGATGGCGCTTGTCAGTCGTTGATGGCGGTTTTCATGTCGCGCACGTAATCACCAACGTGCGGTGCTGCGTCGCGGCCATAACGCTCCACAATTTTGACGATGGCCGAGCCAACGATGACGCCGTCGGCGTACTGCGCCATGTGCTGCGCCTGCTCCGGCGTGGAGATGCCAAAACCGATGGCGCATGGCAGGTTGGTGTGCTGGCGCACGATCTCGACAATGGCGCCAACGTCGGTGGTGATGGCGCGGCGTGTGCCGGTGACACCCATGCTGGACACAATGTAGAGAAAGCCTTCCGCTTCACGGGCGATCATGGCGATGCGGTCCTTCGAGGTTGGGGCGATCATGGAAATGAGATCCACCTCATGGTCATGGCAGATGGCGAGAAATTCTTCCTTTTCCTCAAACGGCAGGTCCGGCAGAATCAGCCCGTCGACACCGATGTCCTGGCAGGTGCGGATGAAGCGCTCGGCGCCATAGGAAAAGACGACGTTGGCATAGGTCATGAAGACAAAGGGCACGCTCACATCCTGACGCAGATCGCGCACAAGGTCGAAGATGCGGTCGGTGGTGACGCCGCCATCCAGGGCGCGAATGTTGGCGCCCTGAATCACTGGGCCTTCGGCGGTTGGGTCGGAAAAGGGAATGCCCAGCTCGATGAGATCGGCACCGGCCGCAGCCATTTCACGGACGACGGCAGCGGTGGTTTCAAGATCGGGATCGCCGCAGGTGACAAAAGGAATGAAGGCTTTGCCGTTGGCAAAGGCAGTTTTGATGTTACTCATGGATATCCTCTCCTCTATAACGGGCAATGGCGGCGCAGTCTTTGTCGCCTCTGCCAGACATGGTGACAACGATGATCTGATCCGGCGTCATGGTTGGCGCCAGCTTGCGTGCATAGGCAATGGCGTGGGCCGATTCGATGGCCGGAATGATGCCTTCCTGACGCGCTGTGTATTCAAAAGCGTCCACGGCTTCGTCGTCGGTGACGGGGACGTATTCCGCACGGCCGATGTCGTGAAGGTGGGCGTGTTCTGGCCCGATACCAGGGTAATCCAGACCGGCAGAAATGGAATACACAGGAGCGATCTGGCCATATTCATCCTGGCAGAAGTAGGACTTCATGCCGTGGAAGATGCCGAGGCGGCCGGTGTTGACGGTGGCTGCCGTTTCAAAGGTATCGATGCCGCGGCCAGCCGCTTCACAGCCGATGAGGCGCACGTCTTTGTCGCCGATGAAGTGATAGAAGCTGCCGATGGCGTTGGAGCCGCCGCCGACACAGGCAATGACCGCATCGGGCAGCCGGCCTTCCTTCTCCAGCATCTGACTGCGGATTTCTGCCGAAATCACGGCTTGAAAATCACGCACGATCGTCGGAAACGGATGCGGCCCCATGACAGACCCCAGACAATAGTGGGTGTCGTCGACACGGTTGGACCATTCCCGCATGGCCTCACTGACGGCGTCTTTGAGGGTGGCGGTGCCGCTGGTGACAGGAATGACCGTGGCGCCGAGCAGGCGCATGCGGTAAACGTTCAAGGCCTGGCGGATGGTGTCCTCTTCGCCCATGAAGACGACGCATTCCATGCCCATGAGCGCTGCGGCGGTGGCGGTGGCCACGCCATGCTGGCCAGCACCGGTCTCGGCGATGAGCCGCGTCTTGCCCATCTTTTTAGCGAGCAGCGCCTGGCCAAGGGCGTTGTTGATTTTGTGAGCGCCGGTGTGATTGAGGTCCTCGCGCTTGAAGTAGATCTTGGCGCCGCCAAGGTCGCTGGTCATGTTCTCGGCAAAATAGAGACGTGACGGACGGCCCACGTAATCGTTAAAGAGCGCCGTGAGCTCGGCATTAAATGCCGGGTCGTTCTTATAAAAATCATAGGCTTCTTCCAATTCGATGACGGCATTCATCAAGGTTTCCGGAATATATTGGCCGCCGTGAATGCCAAAACGTCCATTTGGGTTTGTCATGGTTCTTCTCTCCTTATCTGCTCCATAAATCGTATCATTTTCATCTCATCTTTCAGGCCATCGCGCTCAATGCCCGAGCTGACATCCACTGCCCAAGGGTGCCACTGAGCGATGGCCTCAGCAATATTGTCCGGCGATAAGCCGCCAGCAAGAAAATAGGGCCGCGTCACGCCGCTTAAAAGCTGCCAGTCAAAGCGTTCACCTTGTCCTGCGCCAGCATCCAACAGCACCCAATCGGCGCTGCTGGCATTGGCGCGCTGCACATCGCTTTCCGTGCGTATGCGGAAAGCCTGTAGGATCGGCTGCGGACTGAGCGCACGCAGGCGGGCGATGTAGGCTGCGTCTTCATGGCCGTGAAGCTGGGCCATATCGATCACGCCACGCTGCAAAAGTGCGGCAACGGCGGATGGCTCAGCATCGACGAAGACGCCGACGGCGGTGATGCCCGGCGCCAGCTGAGCACGCAGGACTGCGGCGGTGTCCGGACTGATGCAGCGACGGCTGGCTGCGGCAAAGACAAAGCCAATATAATCAGGCTGCAGCCGGTTTGCCGCTGCAATGTCCTCAGGGCGGCGCAGGCCGCAGAATTTCACCTTCGTCATAAGCGGCTCCTCAGCGCTTGTAAGGCCGCCGTTTTGTCCGCAGCCTGCATCAGGGCAGTGCCGATGAGCACAGCATCGGCACCAGCGTCACGCAGGCGCCGAATGTCCTCGGCGTCCTTCACGCCGCTTTCAGCGACGAAAAGCACATCGTCAGGAATCAGGGCACGCAGCCGCTGGCTGTTGGCCAGATCGATGCTGAAATCGTGAAGGTTGCGGTTGTTGACGCCGATCACACGCGTGCCTGCAGCCGCTGCACGCCGCACTTCCTCGTCGTCGTGGGTTTCCACAAGCGCCGACAGGCCAAGCGTGTCACAATAAGCAATGTACGCGCGCAGCTGTTCGTCGCTGAGAATGGCCGCAATCAAGAGCACCGCCGAGGCACCGAGGCACTTGGCTTCGTCAATCATGTAACGATCGACAAGGAAATCTTTGCGCAGGCAGGGCAGCGTCACCTGACTGGCGATGTCGGCCAGGTGGCCATCCGCCCCGAGGAACCAGCGCGGCTCGGTGAGCACGGAAATGGCTGCCGCGCCAGCCGCTTCGTACGCCTTGGCAATGTCGAGATAGGGATAATCCTCGGCGATGACGCCGCGTGACGGCGACGCCTTCTTGCACTCGCAGATGAAGGCGAGGTTCTCGCCAGCGAGGGCACGTTCAAAGGCAAAGTCACCTTTCGGCAGCGCCTGTGCCCTCGCCTGCAGCACATCCGCAGGCAGTGTCTGCTTTGCCGTTTCCACCCGCTGGGCAGCATGGGCGGCAAGGGTTTCAAGAATGGTCATGCGCTCACCTCCAGGCGACGGCTTTCGTCGATAAAGCGGTGCATTACGGCTTGTGCTGCGCCACTGTCAATCAGCTGGGCCGCCAGCTCCACGCCTTCGGCAATGGTGTTCGCCTTGCCGCCAATGCAAAGGGCTGCACCAGCGTTCAGCAGCACTGCATGGCGTTTGTGGCCTGGCGCACCGGCAAGAATGTCACGGGTGATGGCCGCGTTTTCTTCCGGTGAACCGCCTAGGAGGTCGGCTTTGTCGCAGCGTGCGAAGCCAAAGTCTTCCGGCGCAATGGTATAATTTTTGATCCATCCATCCTTGAACTCACAGACCGTGGTTGGTGCGCTCATGGAGATCTCATCCAGCTTGTCCTGGCCATAGACCACCATGCCGCGCTCCACGCCCAAGCTCATCAGCACCTGAGCCAGCGGCTCAACAAGGTATTCATCATAGACACCGAGCAGCTGCAAGCGCGGATTGGCCGGATTGGTCAAGGGGCCGAGGATGTTGAACACAGTGCGGAAGCCCAGCTCTTTGCGAATGGCACCAACGTATTTCATTGAGCGATGGTATTTCTGTGCAAAGAAGAA
>JAXJBF010000110.1:0-41555 GCA_036303105.1 Peptococcaceae bacterium
ATCGGCATCGGTCATGATGATGATTTTATGATAACGGGCCTTGTTGACATCGAACTGGTCGCCAATGCCTGTGCCAATGGCCGTAATCAGGTTGCGAATTTCTTCGGAAGAAAGGATGCGGTCCAGGCGCGCCTTTTCCACGTTGAGAATTTTCCCGCGCAGCGGCAGAATCGCCTGATAACGGCGATCACGGCCATCCACGGCAGAACCGCCTGCGGAATTCCCTTCGACGATGAACAGTTCGCTGAACGCTGGGTCGCTCACCGAGCAGTCGGCCAGCTTACCAGGCAGGCTAGTGCTTTCGAGGGCGTTTTTGCGGCGGGTCATTTCACGGGCCTTACGCGCCGCTTCACGGGCACGCGCTGCCTTCACGGACTTGTCGACGATGCGCTTGGCTTCGGTTGGATGCTCTTCAAGGTAGATGCTCACCGCTTCACCGGTGATGGTGTCGACGATGCCGCGCACCTCGCTGTTGCCGAGTTTGGTCTTGGTCTGGCCTTCAAACTGTGGGTTTGGCACCTTCACAGAAATGACGGCCGTCAGCCCTTCGCGGATGTCCTCACCCTGGAGGTTGTCTTCCTTGTCCTTGAGCAGTTTCATGCGGCGGGCATACTCGTTGATGGAACGGGTCAGCGCCGTTTTGAAACCAAACTCATGGGTCCCGCCTTCGTGGGTGTGGATGTTGTTGGTGTAGCTATAAATGTTTTCGGTGTAGGAATCGGTGAACTGCATGGCCACATCAACAATGACGTCGTCCTTTTCCTTTTCGAAAATGATCACATCTTTATGCAGCGGCTTCTTGTTGCGATTCAAAAACGGGATGAACTCGCTGATGCCGTTTGGATGGTAGAAGGTCTGCTCTTTTTCTTCGCCAGGGCGTTTGTCAAAGAGGGTCAGTTTGATGCCCTTGTTCAGGAACGCCAGTTCCGACAAACGCTGGGAAATCACCTTGAAATCGTAGACCGTGCCTTCTTTGAAGATCTGTTCGTCCGGCTTGAAATGAATGACCGTCCCAGTCTGCTCTTCCGGACAGGTGCCGACCACTTCCACCTCGCTGGTGATCTTACCGTAGGCATAGGTCTGGCGGTAGACCTTGCCGCCGCGGCGCACTTCGGCGCTCATTTCTTTGGACAGGGCGTTAACAACGCTCATCCCAACGCCGTGCAGACCGCCGGACACCTTGTAGCCGCCGCCGCCGAATTTCCCGCCGGCGTGGAGCACCGTCATAACGACCTCGAGGGTCGGTTTGTGCATCTTTGGATGCATGTCCACCGGAATGCCGCGGCCTTCGTCGCGCACGGTGATCGAATTGTCTTCTTCAATGGTCACATCGATGACCTTCCCATAGCCAGCCAGGGCTTCGTCGATGGAGTTATCGACAATCTCGTTGACGAGATGATGCAGCCCGGCGCTGTCGGTTGTGCCGATGTACATCCCCGGACGCACACGAACCGGTTCCAGTCCTTCCAGAACCTCAATCTGCTCGCCGGTGTACTTTTCTTTAACTTGCGTTTCTGACACAGACAATCTCCTTTCAATGGTTCATGACAAATAAAAAACGGGCCTGAAACGACCCTTTTTCATTCAAGAATATCTTTCAACATTAAAATTATACCATAATAACGCCCTTATTTCAAATTTAAGGCACATTTTTCACACGAGTAATGATTTTCTATTCTACTCATCAAACAACCACCATCAGCGGCCATTTTTCATTTTATAAAAAACCATTCTTAAACAAAACGATCTTTCAATTCTACAACAGATCATTTCTCAAATAAAAGCAGAAATAATTAAATTATCAGAATATTTATAGGGGCTATAAACAACTGAGGATTCCGCAATACATTTATCGAAACTATAATAAAAACTAAGTTATAGATTGAAGGATGTGAAAAAATGGACCCACAAAAACACAATCTATTCGACATGATGGACAAAGAGATGCAAAAAGTTCTGGAAATCCAAAACAAACGATTGGAAAATGCTTTTCTAACAGACACATCTATAGAATCAATGAGAAAAGCTTACAATGAAGAACGCGCCTATTGGAATGACGATGAACCAGAAATGGCTAATATTCAAGATATAGATTATATAGGACCACACGGAAAAATTAAATTAAGAGTCTATCAACCATTTACCGCAAAAACACCATTACAACAAGACATTATTCTCTTTCTTCACGGTGGTGGTTTTGTTGTTGGAAACTGCAACACGCATGATAAAATCATGCGAATACTTGCTGATCTAGGCCAATGCCTTGTTATAGGTGTTGAATATCATCTTGCACCAGAATGCACATTTCCGATCCAAATTGAAGAGTGTGCAGAAGTCTTATATGATATCATGCATCAAAATTGGAAGTTTCCATTTACATGCGCGGGTCCCATCCATGTATGTGGCGATTCTGCTGGAGCTCATCTTGCTATGGTCAGCTATTTGTATTTAAAAAATAAAGCTGTTCAGTGTGAACGCATCAAAACGCTCATTCTTTATTACGGCTATTTTGGACTAAAAGATTCTATTTCTCGTCGACTTTTTGGGTCTGAATTAGATGGAATGAGAAAAGAAGATCTGGAATTCTACGAGAAAATATATCTTGGTAACATCACTGAATCAAACGCTCTTTATAAACAATACATAGATCTTTTTAATCAGCCTTTTCCAAATGATATGGCAAATGTTTTTCTTGGTGCTTGCGAACTGGATCCCTTGCTGGATGATTCAAAACTTATGTATGAACTTTTAAAAGATAATACAACCTGTGAACTTGCTATTTATCCTGGGACACTCCACGGCTTTCTACATTATTCAAGTGAAATGGTACTTGCTAAAAAAGCTTTGCAGCATGGCATTCATTTCGCTTTGAGATAAGTTAAAAGATGCAATAACAAAAAAGGAGGAAGTATCATGTCTGTTCAAAAAATTGGAAACTCGTTGCCTAAAAAGAAAGTTTACTATTCATTTGTCGTCCTTTATCTAATGTTTATGGTCGATTTTATGACCAGAACTGGTGTTAATTCACTCGTTCCACTTATTCAAGAAGATTTAGGTCTAACTGATGTTCAAGTTGGGATGCTCAGCAGTGTGGTAATGATCGGTATGGTTATTTTTGTATTACCTGTTACCTTTTTTGCCGATCGTATTTCACGAAAGAAAACCGTTATTGTACTTTCTATTTTCTGGGGTATCGCTGTTTTAGTATCCTCACAAACAACAAGTTATGAAACGTTATTATTAACTCGTTTCTTTGTTGGGGTTGGTTGTTCCGGATTTGCTGCTGTTTCTACCTCTATGATCAGTGGATGGTTTTCTGAAGAACAACGCGGGAAAGCATTATCCATCTATGATACAGCAATGGATGTAGGCGCAGCATTTGCAGCAGCTGCCTGTGGGATGATTGCTGGATTGATGGGATGGCAAACCACACTTTTATTTGTTGGTATTTTAAGCTTGATTATTACTGTCTTTTCATTCTTTATTCCAGATGAAAAACGTCATGTCAAAAAAGACGAAACCAAAGCAAAATCAGATGTTAACCTCACTGCTGCATTAAAAGCTGTTTTCGCAAATAAACCATTGCTGGCTGTCAGTCTTGGTGCTGCATTCAACAATTTCCTTTACTGTGCAACCTTTGGTTGGATCAACATGTACATGGTTCGTGATATGGGCTACTCTGTTGGTTTAGCTGGTTCAATCGCAGGGGCAATTTCTTTAGTTGGCGTTTTAGGATATCCAATTGGTGGGGTTATCTTAGACAAATGGTACAAACACGATATTCGCAGCCGTGCTTGGCTTCCTGCTATTAGCGCAGTTCTTTCTGGCATTTGCAATGTCATTGCTGTCTATTTTCAGTGCATTCCATTCCTATTCATTGGTTACGTTATCGTTACGATCGCAGCTGCAGCTCCTCATATTTGCACACAAGAATTGGTTGAAGAACATTTCCGCTCTACCTCTTATGGCATGTATGTTATTTTCATCCAGGCTTTTGGTGCTGTAGGCCCTACACTTGCTGGTTCTTTATCTGAAGCAACCAACTTAATGACCTCTCTAATTCTGATCCAAATTGCAGGCGTACTTGCAGGTATCATGTTCGCCATTGCTGGAAAAATGTATATTCCAACATACAAAAAAGTAAAAGAAGCTGAAAATAAATAACCATTCTAAAAAAATTCAACCAGTTTTCATACGTCGATTCATAAAGGGGATCTTAACAATGACAAAAAAAGTCTATCAAAACGGAACAATCCTAACAATGGACGAAAAGAATGCTGTTGCTGAAATACTAGTGGAAGAAAATGGAGAAATACTCTACGTTGGTACTATAAAAGGCTGCCCAATAGAATTATCAGATTGTGATATAAAAGATCTAGAAGGAAGAACTCTAATGCCAGGATTCATGGAAGTGCACGGTCATATTCTTCAATATGCAGAATATCGACTATATGTAGACATTACTGAAGAAGCTGGCGTAAACTCCATTGAAAAGCTACAAGATAAGCTAACAAATTATCTCCAAGAACATTCACTTTCTAAAAATCGCTGGGTAATTGGAAATGGCTACGACAATGCCCTATTTCCTGGAGGGCGTCATCCAAACAAATTCGATTTAGATAAGGTCTCAACAGATATTCCTATTATTGTACTCCATATCTCTGGGCACGTTGGCAGTGCAAACTCAAAAGCACTTGAATTACTTGGTTATTATGATGGTTGCGAAGATCCACACATGGGACATTTGCAACGTTTGGATGATGGATCTTCTATAAACGGTGTATTAGAAGGTGGTGCTATATACAACGAAGATGTTGTTGCTTGTTTCGGAAAGCCTAGTATTGAAGAAATCGCTGAAAGTTTTATTGAGGTTCAACGTGAATATGCCAGCTATGGTATAACAACAGCAACAGAAGCATGGTACACAGAAGATTACAAAAAAATTATTGACTATATGCAAGAGAAACAACTATCAAATCTTCTTGATATCATTGCTTACCCTTATCTTTACTTTGCAGACCAATGCTTCTCTGATTATCAAGCACAACCAACAAAATACATTTCTGGATTCCGATGCGCTGGAGCTAAATATTCTATGGATGGTTCTCCTCAAGCTAAAACAGCATGGTTAAGTGAACCTTATTATGTCATTCCAGAAGGAAAACCAGAACATTACTGTGGCGATGCATTACGTACTGATGAAGAGGCCATTGAATTTTTTGATCATTGTATAAAAAATGGGTATTCTGTTCATGTCCATTGCAATGGAGATGCTGCCTCTGAACAATTTATTCGAACTTACAAAGCGGCAATTGAAAAAAATGCCACATCCAATTATCAATCACTACGCCCATGTATGATTCACTGCCAAACTGTTCGTAGCGATCAAATTGAACGAATGAAAGAATTAGGTATTCTCGCCTCTGTTTTCTGTGATCATATTTATTACTGGGGCGACTGGCATTATGAATCTGTACTAGGACCAACACGTGCTAATCGAATCAGTCCACTCAGAGAAATTGCTGACGCCGGTATTAATTATACACTCCATCAAGACCCGCCAATTTGTAAACCAAATATGATTTTTTCAGTACATAATGCTGTCAATCGAACAACCAAAGGTGGACGTTTACTGGGCGAAGAACAAAAACTTCATGTCAATGAAGCTTTAAAAGGAATCACACTCAATGGAGCTTACCAATGCTTTGAAGAAGATAAAAAAGGAAGTCTAAAACCAGGAAAATCAGCTGATTTGGTCATTTTAGATAAAAATCCATTATCTGTAGATAGCAAAGATATAAAAAATATTAAAGTACTAGAAACCATAAAAAATGGAAAAACCATTTATTTTGTTTAAAAAATATTGATTTTTATTCTAAAAACCCAAACAATTATCTATGATATGACAATTGTTTGGGTTTTTAATTTGTCAACACTATACCACTCATTGTCTATAATTTATTCTATAATCTCCAAAAAAGGGTGGTGGAAAACATGAAATTAGAACAACTTCATTATTTTAGAGAAGTTTGCAAATATGGAACCATGAGCGTTGCAGCAGAAAAAAATTATATATCACAACCCGCTTTAAGTGCATCTATTTCTAAATTAGAAAAAGAACTCGGTATCACACTTTTAGTAAGGCAAAGCAAAGGTGTCAAGCCTACTAAAGAAGGTGCCATGATACTAGAAAAAATTAATACCATTTTCGAAAGTATTGACGAAATAGAGCAAATTGCAAAGAAAAAAATCCATTCGTTAGAAATTACACTAGCAGCAACGCAGTCAATCTGCGACGCCTTTCTTCCCTTTGTTTTACACCAACTCAATACAGACAACGCCCCCTTTTCATTATCCTTACATGTCTTAGAGAATCATGTCATTTACCAAAGAGTAACTACAGGAAATGCTCATTTTGGAATTGTTGCCTATGAACCTAATCTTATGAACAGCAATCTTCAATTCCATTCTCTATTTTCAGATGAATACCTGCTTTACGTTGGTCCAAAATCTCCCCTCTGGCAACAACAACAAGTAACATTAGAAGAATTCTATGAACAGCCCTACATTGCATATGGTGATGAATTTTTAGATGTACGAGCAGAATGGAATGAAGATTTATTCTCACTTAAACGTCCTAATATTTCCTTACGCATTAATAATACCAATGCTATTCGAAACATGATTCTACATGAAAATTACGTCGCTTTCTTTCCAAAATTCAGCGCCTTCTCTGATTACTATGTAACCAATGGATATATCAAGGCTCTTCCTATTGAAAATACAATACTCCCTGTTCATTATGGATGTATTGAAAGTACCCATTATAAACGATCCAATGAAGAACGTGCTTTTATCAAATACTTAAAGCGAAGCGTTCAAGAGCTCAATTTTACAATTTAAACACAAAAAAGGCAGCAGGCCATTGTCGCCTGCTGCCTTTTTGTTTGCTTGCTGGAAACCGTCAATCAAACGGCCACTTTTTCATTTTCTCCTTGTCGACGACCTTGTCCACAGAGTGTCGGCCAAAGAACCAGAGGATGGCCGCCCCAATGAATAAAACAACCATTGTTTTCACAAGCGACCAGGCAAAAAGATCGGACAGCACCACCACCACGCTGCACCAAAGAACCACAGCCACACACAACGCCAGTGCCTTTCGCACCGCTTTTGGGGTAGCTGATGCTTTGCGACAGCGAAACATTCGCGGCCACACAAAGAGAAAACAAATCAGGCCCGACGTGACAGCAATGAGCAGATCCCACCAGTCAATCGTTCCTGGCATCGCTCCCAGCAAGGTCATAACTGGATCACTCATCCTCATGCACCTCCCTTGTCACAGAGAATCGCTACTGAATAAACAGCAGATACACAAACAGGCAGGCCGTGATCACCCAAAGAACCACGCTCACTACATACACACGCCGGCTCGATTTTTTGCCTTTCTTCGCTAAAAATTGCGAAGCAAAATAGCAGATAAAATACACCTGCAGCAGCGTCAGCGCAATCAGCGATAAATTCCAGGAACCGTCCAACATCATAATCACCTCATGTTGTTACTCACTGTTCATTGGCCATTCAAACTTAATCGGCACATAGCTATCACTGAGAACGCCATCTGTCATGGTCTGCTGCGCCGTCATGCATGAACCCAGGTCAGAAACAGGATGAATCGTTCTGATCACAGTCTCCCCTTCTTCAAGCATCCCATACGAGCTGAATAGCAGGGGGCCATTGTTGTCGTTGGCGGTATCGTACACCATGCCTGTTTTCAAATCAACGATCGGCATGTGATATCCGCTGCCATCATTAACGCTCACCGTCATATGACGCGCATCCAACGCAATTGGCATATTGATGACACGTTTTTCACCGATGAGCGCCAGATGATTGTCCACTTTGAAGGACCAGACTTCTTTTTCCAGGTCATAGACCCACAGCTCGGTGCTGATCACATTCCCAAGATGGTCCAAATCGGGCATGAAATTGTTGCCTTCTGGTTTCATGCGAACGATCAAAGTGTCGCCAATCACATGCGGACTCAGCAGATTGTAACCTTGCGACAAATTATCGACGCTGCCGTCTGACAGATGCATCCGCTTCAATGTTCCATACTGACGCATGCCTTCCATGAGGTGGCTCCGCGTCCAAAAAGCGTCCTCATCGCCCAGCTCCACTTCCAGCGTTTCATTCGACGTGACAGAAATGCTGTCGAGCACCGTCGTTTTGCCGGTATCATGCTGATAGAGGCGCGCTTCGATCTGATCACTGTCCTTATCGCCGCGCAGCCAAATGATGTTGCCATTCTTAAAGCTGCAATTTCCCAGCACATCGTCGGACGGCAGTGCTTTGTAAGAACCACTGTCCACACAAACAGGCGCTGCACCGTCTCTGCGCTCCTGAATATAGAGGTACCACTGCGGATCACCAGCCATCAAAATCGCTGGATCTGGCTTCTCGATCCAATAAAGATAGTCGTCCTCGACCGCATAGCTTCCGCTATCCAGCACGTTTCCCTCATGCTGCGGTGCGATCAGCACCTTGCTGCCCAACCGAACAGCTGCCAAATGATCTTCATTGGTTCTTTGCTCTATCATCATTCCTTTGGACGTCTCATAGATTGGCACCTCGTTTTCATCTGGCACGATACCTGAATTCATAGGAATGTCATAGCGCATCGGCGCTTCGGCAAGCTGCGCCTGCGGAAGCTTCAGCTGATCGTTGTAGTCAAACCGTGCAAAGACGACCTGCTCGCTGCCATCCCAGGCAACCTCTCCAAACCACTCCATCAACGGGCGCAGCGGCACATACAAGGTGCTGTCGATATCTTTCGCCGCTGCTGCCATCTGTTTTTCGTCGCCATTCAGCCGCAGCACTTTTGAACCAACCGCCCCTTCCAGCGTAAAATCTTTGTACGCGTTGGTCATGGTAAAACGCGCGTCCTCCTTGTCCAGCGTCAAAAACATCTCGTCCTGCAGGAACGCTTCCGACACCCATGTCGTGCCATCCTGCAAGAGCACTTTTCCTGATGATTCAATGGTTAAGTCTTCACCGTTCACATTCAGTATCGCCGCTTCAGCCATTGTCGGCACACTCATCCATCCTGCCAGCACCAATCCTACAATCAACACACAATAACGCCACATCTTTTTCATTGTTTTCGCCTCCTTTTTAATGTCTTTTTCAGAATTATACCATAATTTATACTTGAAAAGTTGAAAAACCACGCAAACGACCGCCAAAACAGCGTAAACGACCTTAAAAGCAAAAAATCCCTGACCTGCTTAACCATCAGCAGGTCAGGGATTTTTATTCATCTGTTTTCTTTGCTGCAAGCAGCACCTTATTCATTGTCCTGCACATCCACAACCTCGCTACGCCGCAAGGTTAAATCGTTCAGCTTATGCAGTTCCTTTTCAATCGCGTCCATTCGCTGCATCATGTTTCTGCGAATGAGCAGCAAAATCACGGGAACCGAAACAACCGCCACATAAAACAAAATGTTCAACACCAGAAACATACCAATCATAAAAGGTTCCGAAGACGTCACGTTTAACATCATGGTTTCCCCCTTTTCATCGTTCGATGCATCTTTTACTCTATTGTAAAGATTTCTGCCGGCGATGTCTATTCCTTTTCATGGTTCTTTTTTTGCTGCAGCCAGCGCTTGCGCAGTGACAGCACCAGGCGCGGCACCACCAAGGCTGAGGCGTAAAACAGCAGGGAGAGGCCCACTGCCAATCCAATCCACAACGCTTCTGAGAACATGTCCTCACTCCTTTGTACGCTTTTCGTCGCTGCACGCCCAGCCGCTCAGCTGTCTGCCGGGTCCTGGGCGTCAATGAGGGTTTCGGCGACGACGCAGAGCAGGATGATGGCGGCGCCAATGAGTCCCGCAGTGATGAGGCGTTCACCGAGGAGAAAGAAAGAGAATACCGCCGTCAGCACCGGCGCCGTGCATTGGAGCAGGGCAACAGTCCGGGAAGAGATGCCTTCGAGGGCCTTGTTTTGCAAAAGATAGCCCAGCAAGGTGCAGGCAAGGGCGAGGTAGAAGATGGTGGCCCAGTTTGTGGGCGAAGCACCGCGCAGGGTCAGCCCGCCTTCAAAGAGAAAGGCGCAGACAAGGGCCATCATCATGCTGACCGCGGCCTGCACAGCGGTGAGAGCAAGGGCGTCCATTTTCTGCATGGCCGTGCCGCTGGCAACAAGAGAGCCGGCCAAAAGCACCGCCGAGCCAAGCCCGACGATTTCGCCGAAGCCAAAGCCGGAGAAACCGCCGCAAAAAAGATACAGCCCCACCACAACGAGCAGCTGCAAAGGAATGTGCACCCAGCGGTAGCGCGTGCGATGAATGAGAAAAGCGAGGATCGGCGTGAGAATGATCGCCATCGAGCGCAGAAACGTCGCCGACGTGGCGGTGGTGAGATTAAGGGCAATGTTGTTGAGCACATAGCCGCCAGCAATGCACAGCGACGGCACCAGCCAAAGCCGCACCGGCACCGCGCGCACACCGCTGACAATGCGTCGGCCAAACACAAGCAGCAGCGCCGCCAACGCAATGGTGTAGCGCACCGTCATCAGCGAATACACGCTCATCGTCTCATAAGCCGCCTTGGAAATCGGGTCGCCAAAGCCATAAAGCACACTCTGCAGCAAAATCAACAGGGCACAAACCCCCACCGATGTTTTCTTCATCCTTCATCCCCCTTATTCGGCGCCAAAGCGCCTGTCGTTTACTGCCAGTATAACAAATCGCCGCTGCCAAGAGCAACGCAGCGGCATGTTGATAAAGAATCGTTATTCGGCGGCATAAAAAATGCGGCGGAAAAAACCGCCGCAGCAACGTTTTACTTCTTCATTGTGCGCTCAGAAGCGTTTGCTCCCCAGACAAATCCCTGCCAAAAAAGCCGCCAAATACGTTGCCAGATTCATATTAACCATCACTGCAGAGAAGCGCGCCAGCCAATCACTGGCCACAAAACGCCCAGACAACAGGCTTCCCACTTGCAGCAGCAGCAAGACCAAAAATACACCAACAACGGCTTTTCTCGACAGCCCTTGTCTTTTGAACGCAGGGCCATAGCAATAACCAGCACCAAGTATCAAAATCGACAGCGCAACAAGATTGATCGCATAGACAGCCGCCGGAGAAACAGCAAAGGTCCGTAATTGATCCCAGTTTCTGATTTCATCATTAAACCAACAGGCAGCAGCCACCAAGAAAAAACCAATGATATATCTGATTATTGCCATCATCATTCTATGTATAGCTCGCACCTCCTTGCTTGTTTTGATTGTATCATTCATTTCAGTGTTATGCCGCAAAACAGCGTAAACAACCGTCTCACAGCATAAACGACATGGTATTTTCTGAAAAATACAAAAATGCACGCACAAATCCATGATTCTTGGCTTGTGCGTGCATTTTTTCTGAGAATAAATTATAAAAACAGGAGAAATTCCAACGTGAAGAGGGTGCCATTTTGTGCAATGTTCAGCGTCGCATCGTAGTTGTCCAGGGCTTCGCGGATGTTGCTCAGGCCAAAGCCATGGTTGACGGAGTCGATTTTGCTGGTGGTAAAATCCGAACTGTGCCGAAGAGGCGCAGTGTTGGTGATTTTACAGTAAAGGGTTTCGGTTTCTTCCATCAGAAGAAGGTCGATGCGTTTTTCGGCCTGCGGCGGCAGACGGTCGCAGGCTTCGATGGCGTTGTCAAGCGCATTGCTAAAGATGATGCAAAGGTCGCGAGGGGCGATGGGCAGCGCCTGTTGAATGCGTATCTTAGTGGAAAAGGTGATGTTTTTGCTCATCGCCAGCGACTGCTTGGCGTTGAGGATGGCATCCAGCGCATTGTTGCCAGTGTGGATGGAGGGAGCAGCTGCCTGGAACGTATCAGTCAGATCAGCGAGGTAGCGCTTGCCGCCCTGAATGTCGCCAACATCTAAATAGCCTTGTAAGGCCGTAAAATGGCCATTGATGTCATGACGGATGCGACGCAGCTCATTTTGCTTAAGGATGATTTCATCCAAATGTTTAAGCTGATGCTGCATGTGCTGCTCGGCCTGCTCTTGTCGATGAATGATCTGAGTTTGCTTCGCAGAGCGCTCATAAAGATAGAGCGCTAAAAACATGCTAATAAACAAGCCAATTGTACAAATAACTGCCATTAAATTATAAGCTGGGTCATCCAAAACATAGACCATTTTTAAAATAAAAAACACAGCAATGATAGAACTTATAAACAATAATACAAAGATAGCCCAATAAGTTCTTCCTAATTCAAAATTTTTTAATTTACTTTTTACACAAATCCCGTAACAAATTGCAAGTCCTAAAGATTTTGAAACGATAATGCCTAACACCACATATACAGGAACACCAACAACATCATTTGCAGAAATACCAAATAATAACCCCGTCACATTAAGAACAAGTATCTCTATAATGCCAATCAATACAACCCAAGTAAAAAGTAAAACAAATATTCTTTTTCTAAAAGAAGTATTATAAAAATACCACGAAACAAAACCAGCAACCGCAATCATCCCAATCGCATTGTCTAATCTAAACATCAAATAAGTATTAACGATTCTAAAAATGATTGCCAAGATACAAACGCCTACCACATACTGCCAAAGGGCAAAAGACTTTCGCTTTTCAAAAAAGGCATCGAACATCATAAAAAACATCACAGCCTCGACGGGCGCAGTGAGGCCGTAGGCAACATCAACAATACTCATAGGATAAATTTCTCCTCTTGAAAGCGCATAAACGCCTCAACAGCGTTTTTCTTATAAGCACGGCCAACAGGAATGGACACCGCGCAGCCATCAAGGGTGATCACTGTGCGGCCAAGTTTACGCGTTGCCTGCTTGCCTCGTTCATCGATGAAGCGTTCTTCGCTGCCCATTCTGCGGATGTGCTGCATATTGACCAGAAACGAATCATGCACACGACAGAAGGCGCCAGCAAGTTCCTGTTCAATGTCTTTGAGATTTTTATAAATGGTGTAGTCCTGGCCTGTTTTTGTATGAATGATGACCGAATGTCCCTGCGCCTCAACATAGAGAATGTCTTCACAACGCAGGCGCACACTTTGGCGTTTGTCGCTGAAGGTGTAGGTGCGGCGACGCTTGGCGAGCCGTTTTTTCAAATGAGCCATTGCTTCGTCCAAGGCGTCCACTGAGACAGGCTTGTGCAAAAACCACACGCCGCTGAATTTGAACCATTCTTCCACATAGTCATGATGACTGGTAACAAAGACAATGAGCACGGTGTCGTCGATGGCATAGATGATGTCGGCGGTATGGAAGCCGTCGAGTTCTTCCAGTTCAATGTCGAGAAAAACAGCATCATAGCGCTGGCCCTGATCACGGTAAGCGGCGATGATCGCTTCACCACTCTTGTAATGATCCACTTCAATATGCTGATTTGTTAAGTAATCTTCGATCATTTTCACTTCCATGTAATGATCGTCACACACAGCAACATGCATAGCGTTCCCTCTTTTACGCAAAAGTAATTATGATTTTGTATTATACAGCATAACAGATAAAAAAAGAACCATTCCACCATCCTTTGCGCCTGCAAAGAATGATGAGAATGGCTTATTTTTGTTCAATAATATGCCCATCATTGATCCGGAACACCGGGTCGTAGCCGAAATTCTTGAAGGTAAAGTCGAGGCCGGTGCCGGTGATGAAGGTTTGTATTTTCTTTTTGATGACGATTTCCATGACGGCGCGCTGACGGTCGAAGTCGAGCTCGCTCATGACGTCGTCCAGAAGGAGCAGCGGTTTCTGGCTCAGATGCTGCTCATAGGCATCAATGGCGGCCATCTTCATGGAAAGGATGGCGGTGCGCTGCTGCCCCTGGCTGCCGTAGGTGCGCAGGTCGATGCCGTTTTCGTAGAACACGAGGTCGTCACGGTGAGGCCCGATGAGGCTGGCGCCGCGGGCAATTTCTTCGTCCTCCACTTCAGCCAAAAGATCGAGAAAGTGGGTCTTCATGGCGGCATCGTCTTCGTGCAGCACCTGGCCCAAGGTGGATTGGTAGGTGACGTTGAAGCTGCCTTTATTTCCGGTGAGAAAGGCGTGCACGCGCCGTGCCTGAGGAACAAGGAAGGCGAGCAGGTCCATGCGCCGGCGAATCATGCGCACCCCCAGCTCCACGAGCTGGAGGTTCCAGGGCACGAGCAGGCTTTTATCGGCACGATGGCGGCGAATGTCGCGCAAAAGCTCAGCACGCTGGCTGGTCACCCGTTCGTAAGAATGGCGGGTGGTGTCGTAGTCGACATAGAGGGCGTCGAGCTCGCGGTCGATGAAGCGCCGCCGCTCCGAGGGCCCGCCTTTGATGATGCCGAGGTCGTCGGGCGTGAAGAGCACTGCCGACAGGCGCGTCGGCAAACTGCGCAGGCGGCCGTATTTGACGCCGTTGAGCTTGATGGCTTTGCGGCGCACAGCGTCGTAGTAAATTTCCAGGTGATGGGTGCGGCTGGTTTCGTCGAGCATGAAAAGGGCCTCGAGCCGGAAATACTGGCGGTTCCAGTGTACCAGCTCGCGGTCCTTGTTGCCGCGGAAGTTTTTGCCGTAGCAGAGATAATAAATGCTTTCGAGCAGATTGGTTTTGCCCTGGCCGTTGGGGCCGAGGAAAATATTCAGCGTCGGATGGAGCGCGAGCGTCTGCTCGTCGTAGTTGCGCCAGTCTTTGAGGCTGAGTTCCTTGAGGATCATCTTACTGTCTCAGCGGCAGCAGCAGATAGAGATAGCGTTCATCGTTCTTTGGCTTGAACACGCAAGGGCCGAGGTCGCCGCTCATTTCCACATCGAGGGCATCGTAGTGCATCTTGGTCAGCGCATCGGTGAGGAAGTTGGCGTTGAAGAGGATATTGACTTCGTCGCCTTCCATGTAGATGTTCAGGGCTTCGTTGACCTGGCCGCGCTCGGACGCCGTCTTGATGGTGAGCTTGCCGCCTTCAATATGGAGACGGATGACCGAGGTGCCGTCGCGGTCGCGCCCAAAGAGGGTGGCACGATCGATGGAGGAACGCAGGGCCGCACGGTCGATGTCAAAATGGGTGGTGTGAGATTTTGGCAGCGCCGCACGATAAGGAGGGAATTCGCCTTTGATGAGCTGGCTGGTGATCTGCACATCGCCGCTTTCAAAGAGGATCTGGTTGTTGGTCACAGAAATATGGATAATGGCGTCTTCTTCCACCACACTGATGACTTCCTGAAGCGCGCGCACAGGGATGACGACATGGAAGTCGCCGCCGCTTTCGTTGTTGACCTTTTCTTCCATCATGGCCAGACGGAAGGAGTCAGTGCCGACAACGGTGAGGTCGTTGCCGCTGACTTCAAAAAGCAAACCGGTGAAAATTGGGCGCAGGTCTTCCTTGCGGGCAGCAAAGGATGTCTGGCGCACCAGGTCAGACAAAGTCACCTGAGAAATGCTCATACAATGAAGGATGTCCATTTTTGGTGGCTTTGGAAATTCGTAGCCTGGCCAGCCGATCATTTCGGTTTCGTTTTCTTCATAATGAATGGTCATTTTGTCCTGACCATTATAGGATGTGTTTTCAAATAAAAGGTTGGTGTCTGGCAGGCGCATGACGAAGTCGCGGAAGGATTTCCCGCTGACAACGGTGTCACCTTCCTCAATCACATCGACGGGCACCGTGCATTGAATGCGCAGCCCGGCATTTTCGATGGTATCGGTGGCAACCATGGTGAGGTGGCCGTTGCGGGCGGAAAGATAAATACCGCTGAGAATTGGCTGCACGCTCTTCGCAGACAAAGCACGCTGAACGATGTTTAAACCCGTCGTCAGGTTGTCTTTTATGGCGGTAAATTTCATGGTGGTCTTCTTCTCCTTCTATAATATATTTATAGTAGTCGTAGTAGTAGTGCCTGTGGATTCGTTGAAAACTGGGTAAAACGCGCTCTGAGAGCGGCCTGCGCCCTTTCTAAAAGCCTTTGGATTGAGAAGGGCAGTTTTCAACAACTTCCACAACGCGATGCGTTTTCCACGCTCGTCCACATGTGGAAAACATTTTGGTGGAAAAACTTGTGAATTGAGAATGAATAAAAATACAACGAAATGCATACCATGCATGAATATGCATGTTTGCGGTTTTGACTTTTTACGAATCAGCAAGTGACAGGACAATCCCTTAAAAAACCAAAACGGCAGGATTTTCTGTGGATTTATCCACAATAAAACCGAAACTGTGGAAAAAACTGTGGATAAATTCGACGATTTTAACGGATTTTTGCAGGTTTTCCACAGAAATCCCAAGGGTGCGTCGTTTTATCCTGGGAAAACAGTGGAAAACTCGGATTTTTGATCAATTATTCTTGTAAGTTTTCCCCAGCTTCATGTTGTGCATATTATCAACAGGCGTTTGCATGGTTGCTGTGGATTACGATTCGATGGCGCGGCGAATGTTGTGGATATCGCTTTGCAGGAGCGGGTCTTGCTGCATGCCTTCCTCGATTTTGTCGATGGCATTAGAGACCGTGCTGTGGTCTTTACGGAAAAGCTTGCCAATGGCAGGCAGGCTCATTGCCAAGAGGCTGCGGCAGAAGTACATCGACACCTGGCGTGGCAGAAGCACGTCTTTCTTGCGGCTGGTGCCCATCATCTTTTCTCGGGACAAGCCATAGTATTCGCAGACCTTGGTGATGATGATATCTTGGGTCAGGTGTTTTTCGTGGGCCACCTTGTTTTTGATGGTGCGTTCGGCCAATTCCAATGTGATCGGCTGGTTGGAGATGCGGGCCGTGCTGATGACGGTCTGCAGCGCCCCTTCCAGGGTACGAATGTTGACGGCGACGTTGTCGACGATGTACTCAATGATGCGGTTGTCAACGACAGCGTTTTCCATTTCTGCTTTCTTTTGCAGGATGGCGATACGCGTTTCAACGTTTGGCACCTGGATGTTGGAGAGCACGCCGCCTTCAAAGCGGGTAACGAGGCGTTCTTCAAGATCTGGAATTTCGCGTGGCAGTTTATCGGATGTGATGATGATCTGGCGGTTGTTGTTGCGCAGCTCTTCGAACGTATGGAAGAATTCTTCCTGGGTCCCTTCTTTACCGGTCAGGAACTGGATATCATCAATCAAAAGCACGTCCACATTGCGATACTTGCTGCGGAAGGCCGGCGCCGAGTTTTGGTTTGGATTGATCGATGCGATGTATTCGTTGACGAAGTTTTCACAGGTGGTAAATTTGATTTTTGCTTCTGGCTGTGCCTGCAGAATCTGAAAGGCAATGGCGTTGAGTAAATGGGTTTTGCCAAGGCCGGAGTTGCCGTAGATGAAGAGCGGGTTGATGCTCTTGTTGCAGTTAAGGTCACGGCTCATATCGTCGGCGATGGCTTTGCACAGCGCGCGGCACTGTTCGTTGTTCTTGCCGATGACAAAGGTTTCAAAGGTGTAGTTTGGCTGCAGGCGGTGTCCGTCCAGCACTTCCAGACGCGGTGCCGTGTTGAGCGAGCAGGCCATGTTGTCAAAGATGCTGTCGTTTGCTGGTGTGCCGTGGCTGGCAGTGTTTTCCTTAAGGGCAGCCATGCGTGTGCGGAAAAGGGCAGCGTCTTCGCTGTTTAAAAACTGGATTTCCGCTTTGTCGTCACCCAGCGCCATTTTGACCCAGCGCAGCAGGGAATCCCCAAAGCCCTGCTGAGTAAGGCCGAGAAGCATGGTATCGTTGTTGACTTCGACCACGTACTGATTATTGACGAAATCAATAGGCATCAGATCTCTGTACCAGGCGTCGAAGACAAAGGGACTGACTTCGTCCTGCATTTTCAGAATGGCGGTCTGCCATGCTTGCATATAACGTTGTTCCATAGTGGTTCCTCCAAAATACTATACAATAATGTGCGTTTTCCACATCTTGTGGATGACGGCCTTGTGGAAAAAATCGCAGCATTTTTTGTGCTTTCTTAATGATAGCATACAAATTTTATTTTCGCACCCTCTGCAAAGGGCGTTCTGTGGATTAAAATTGGACTTTTCCACAGGGTTTTCAACATATTTTTTCAGCATTATTCCAGAAAAGAGGCGGACTTTTCCTCATTTTGGCTGAGAATGCAAAAGTTTTCCACATATCCAAAGCGTAGAAAAAAAACTTTTCCACAAGCAAAAATTTTTTTCACAGCGGCGCAAAATAAAATACCCGGGAATTTCCACAAGAAATAAACAGTCCCCCTTTCTAGTAGGCGCCACAGCCGTCAAGGGCCAGATATACACTTTTCCACAGTTTTTATGTGGAAAACTGGCAAAAGGTGTGGAAAAATGTCTAAAAAAGCACACGGTTTTCGATAGTTTTGCTCAGGTGTGGTGGAAAATAACAACGGTCGCTGCGCACATTGAACAGCGAAAACAGCATCGTCGGTGATGGCGATGCAGCGAATGGTTGTTCGCTGGCGCGGCCCGACGCTCAAAATTGATGGCCGTCGTTTTTGACGAAGAGCGTCGGGCAAACGTGACGATGGAGCGTGTCCTATTTTATAGAAAACCATGCTGACACATGAAAACTGAGGGACGTATTTTTGGCGTGCAACGTTGAGCTGGAAGATAAACAAAAATAATCCGTGAAAACGGCAAAAAATCGCGTAAATATCGCTAAAAACCTTGACAAATCAACGTCTCTATAGTAAATTGATAAATGCATGTAAACTAGGTCAGGAGGTGTGAATATGAAACGCACATATCAGCCAAAGAATAAGAAACACAAACGCGTTCATGGCTTCCGTAGAAGAATGCTTTCCAAAACTGGTCGCAATGTCTTAAAGAGAAGAAGAGCAAAAGGAAGAAAAGTGCTCAGCGCGTAATTGTGAAAAGACACTTGAGATAGAGATAAGAAGGCCTTCATCGTTCGGATCAGGCCTTTTTTATCTTTATTGTCAAAAAAGGGTGTGAAAACATGCTTGCTTCGTCAAGAAGAATTAAAAAGAGAGAAGAATTTTCTCATATCTATCATCACAAACATTCCAAGGCCAATGCCTATATGGTGATATATATGAAGGAAAATGACTGTGGTCATGCCAGATTTGGGTTTTCACTCTCGAAAAAAGTTGGCAAGGCACATGTGAGAAATCGTTACAAACGGCGTCTTTCCGAAATTGTGCGTCTGCACTGGGAAGGCTTCCGTGCCTATGATGTGGTGGTGGTGGCCCGCAAGGACATCGTCACCCTGGACTATCATGCTTTAGAGGATGCTTTTCTAAAGCTTGCGGAAAGAAGCGGTATTTATGAAACCTCTCATTAAAAACGGTCTTTTAGCCATGATTCGTTTTTATCAGCAGTATCTGTCCGCCATGAAAGGCGGTCCGTCATGCCGTTTTGTGCCGACTTGCTCGGCTTACGCATATGAAGCCATCACAAAATACGGCGTTATCAAAGGCGGCGCGCTGGCAATCTGGCGCATTCTCCGCTGCAACCCGTTTTCCAAGGGTGGCTACGACCCGGTACCTTAAATCTACCTTGAATCGGCCCTTAGGAGGTGAACGCCTCGTCGCTGTGTGCGAGTGAGGCTCCATTTGAGCACTTTAGTTAATATTTTTACACAATTTATCCATGGGTTGTATCAATTGACAGCAGCTGTTGGTTTTCCAAGCTATGCATTGGCAATCATCATTTTGGGTTTGATTGTCCGTGTGATCTTGCTGCCACTTACCATCATGCAGATGAAATCCATGCTTGGGATGACCGAGATTCAGCCTGAGCTGCAGCAGTTGCAGCAAAAATATGCCAACAACCGCGAAAAACTCAGTGAAGAGATGATGAAGCTCTATCAGGAGTATAATGTCAAACCGGCAGCAGGTTGTCTGCCAATTCTGATTCAGCTGCCAATTCTCTACATTTTGTTTTATGCCATCCGTGGTTATCAGTTCACCGATCACGCCAATTTCTTCTGGATCAGCAGTTTGAACGATACCGACCCAACCTTCGTGTTGCCAATTGCCCTTGGTATCATCATGTTCATTCAGCAGAAAATTGCCATGAGCATCAATCCACAGTCTACCGATCCATCCAATCCGATGAACATGACGATGAAAATGATGCTTTATGTGATGCCATTGATCATGTTCTTCTCAGCAACCCAAATGCCTAGCGGGCTTGTTATTTATTGGTTGACCACTTCTGGTTTCATGGTCTTCCAGCAGCTCCTTGTGAACCGTATTCGTAAAAAAGAATTGGCAAAGCGTGCTGAAGAACGTGCAGCGCGTCTTGCTGAACGTGAAAAAGAAAAAGAACAAGAGAAAAAACGTGGTCAGAATCCTTCCAAGAAGAAGACCAAACAGCAACTGAAAAACGAACACAAGGCGAAGAAGCGCGACGCGAAGTACCAGGCGCCAAGCAAAGAAGGCAGTCATGCCACTTACCAGGCGCCAAAGAAATCAAAATAATAACCGTTTTGATTTTGATGTTGCAGGGGGAATAGAGTAAATGATTGAAAAGATGAAGATCACCGCCAAAACAGTGGAAGAAGCCATTAAAAAGGCGGCGGATATTTGGAAAATAGACGCTGAAAAGAACGGCTATACCGTTATTCAAGAGCCTAGCCGCGGCATTTTCGGTATTGGCAGCAAGGATGCCATCATCGAAGTGAATAAAACGGTGCCGGATGTGGAAGCGCCAGAATCTGACAAAGTGGAGGACATTGTCAAAGAAGAACCTGTACAGGTTATTACAAAGTCTGAGCCTGTCGTGGAAGAAGAAACGGAAATCATCGTTGAAGACCTCAGCACTGCAATGAAAGATGAAAGCTTCATGGCAGAAGCTGTTGCTGAAGCGGAAGCTGTCAGCGGGGATGCTGTTAGCGCTGAGGAAGTCGGCTTGGCTTTTCTGGGACCGATCTTCAAAGCGTTGAAGGTGGAGGATGCTGTCATCAATGTCAGCGAAGAAGACAACACCATTCGTTTCGATGTGACTGGCGAACGCGTTGGAATTTTGATTGGCCGTCATGGGGAAACCCTCAACGCCATTCAATTTCTGATGAGTTTGGTGATTAATGGCAAGCTGGAAAACCATCGCGGTGTCATTTTTGATGTTGAAAATTACCGTGAACGTCAGGCTGAAAAGCTGGAAAATCTGGCCATGCGCATGGCAGAAAAATGCCGTCGCACCCATCGTCGCGTGACCCTCAGCCCTATGAATGCTGCTGAACGCCGTATCATTCACATCACTGTAGAAAAGGTCAAAGGTGTGACCTCCTACAGCGAAGGCAACGAACCACATCGTCGTGTGGTCATCGTTGAAGACTAAACATAGATATTGTGCAGTGCATATTGATGAAAGTCATCACTGCTTATGAAAAAAGGTGCTGTCCTTGTGGCAGCACCTTTTTTGTATAGGATTTCAAACCGCAGACCCTTGTGGTGTCTGCGGTTTTTTTAGTGGGCGGCTGAAGCAGCAGTCTTTCTGTTCAACAGTTTGGTGGTGTTTCAGAAAAGAGCGCCAGATAGTCGGCAACTTGGAACGCCGATAGAAGCTGAAAGCAGATCATGGGGTCATTCAGCTGATAGCCCAGCTTGTCTTTCAAAAGGCGCAGCCTGTGGGCAGCGGTGTTTCGGTGGCAGAAGGCGGCGTCGGCAATGTCTTTGAGGCTGCCTTTGTGGATGAGATAAAGATAGAGGGTGTGGGTGAGTGCGCTCTGGTGCTTGGCATCGTATTCCTGCACAGGGCCCAGCAGTTCCTGGACATAGGCGGCAAGGCGTTCGTGATCGTTGATTTCTAAGAGCAGGCGAAAAAAACCCATGTCGTCGTAGCTGGCCAAAGGCTGGCCTTGATGTTGTGCCCAAAGCAGCGCTGCCTGCGCTTGCTTGACACTGCGCGATAAGAGCGACAGGCTGGGACTTTGGCCGCCAATGCCAGCAAACAGGGGATGTGAAAAAAAGCCAGGAAGGCGTTGCAGCAGTGTTTCAGCGGCAGAACGGACGGCATTGGCATGCTCGGGCTGGCAGATGAAAATGAGATGTTGATGGTTCATCAGCAGAAATGCAGGAAAATCAAAAGACCATAGAAGCGGCTGTAAGCGGCGATGCAGGAGAAGGTTGGGTTGGGTGACGGACCCCATATGAAAGAGCACCGCCCAGCAGGGGTTGGCAGCTGAAAAGCCATTGTCGGCCAGGCGCTGTAAGGCCTGATGATGATCGGCTTGAGGATCCAGCAATGTTTGAAATGCCTGATGAATCACTTCGCGGTGTTGGGCATCGGTAAAAATGCGGTCGCAATAATCGCGCGTCACATCGTAGATATGGATGCGCCAGGGCATCAAGAAGAGGGGAAAGGCGTTTTCATCACAAAAATCCAGCACAGCCTGGGAAATGTGTTGTCGGTTCAGATAGGGGCCTTCGTTGATGATCAGCCCGCAAGTGTGTGCCTGGACGATGTGTTGCAGCATGTCAAGCAGCCAGGATGACTGACCGCCGCTCATGACGCCGGTGGTGATGATGAGCTCGTCACCGTGAAGAAAGTTGGAGATGGTGTAGTCTTCCAACACATAGACCCAGTTCATCGGTCGTTTCAGACCAGCGGCGCCAGCAATCAGTTCCAGATGAAAGCGCTGATGTGTGGTTTCGTAGATGTCTTTGACAGTCAATGACATGAAAAAACGCTCCTTTCTATGGAGAAACTATAGCACAGATGTGCTGAACACACAATGTCATTTATAAAGAGCGCTCTTATTCTCGCAAATAAGAGTTTATATTGTGCATAATGCACAACAACGTGTGGTTTTATTGTGACCAT
Source organism: Peptococcaceae bacterium (assembly GCA_036303105.1). GTDB lineage: Bacteria > Bacillota > Peptococcia > Peptococcales > Peptococcaceae > UMGS1590. The sequence goes on from JAXJBF010000110.1 coordinate 22,757, forward strand.
GGCCTCTTGTTGTGCAGAGAAAAAAAGCCTATACTTCCTGTATTGAAAGAAAACACAGCAGTGGCTGGTGGTCTGACAAAGGTGCTGAATGCAAGGGCGCATTTTTCAGGGTACCAGCCGCTTTTTTTATGGGAGGTTAGAAAAATGAGTGAATGCGTATTGAGAGAATCGTTGCCAGAGATTGTGACCGAAACTTTGCCAGGACCAAAGGCACAAAGCATCATCGACCGCCGTCATGCGGTGGTGCCAAATGCCATTGGCTGCGTGTACCCTGCTGTCATTGCACGCGGGGAAGGTGCCATGATTGAAGACGTGGACGGCAACCGCTTTTTAGATTGGGTCGGCGGTGTCGGTGTTTTGAACATCGGTTACACACAGCCTGAAGTGGTAGAAGCTGTCAAAGCGCAGGCTGATAAATACTTCCACGGTATGATCAACATTGTTACTCATGAAGGGTATGTGGCTCTGGCTGAAAAACTTTGCGCAATCGCACCGGTCAAAGGCGATAAAAAGAAGGCATTCTTTGCAAATTCTGGCGCCGAAGCCGATGAAAACGCGGTGAAGATCGCGAAAGCGTTCACCAAGCGCCCAAACATCATCGTTTTTTCTGGTGCATTTCATGGGCGCACGCTGCTGACCATGTCGATGACGGCCAAAAAAGCCTACGCTGTCGACATGGGGCCGCTGCCTGGCGGTGTGTTCCGTGCCCAGTTCCCGTATTATTATCGTCAGCCAGAAGGCATGAATGAAGCAGAACGATTGAATTACTATGTGACATCTTTGGAAGCTGTTTTTGAAGAATGCGCGCCTGCCAATACCATTGCTGCTGTGGTGGTGGAACCGCTTCAGGGCGAAGGCGGTTTTATTCCGGCACCGTTGGAATGGGTGAAGGCTGTGCGTCAGATTTGTGACAAATACGGCATCATGCTGATTGCTGATGAAGTGCAGAGTGGTTTCTGCCGCACCGGGCGCATGTTTGCTACCAACTATTGGGCAGAGGCAGGAGTTCAGCCAGATATTTTAGCCACAGCGAAATCCATTGCTGCTGGGGTGCCGCTGTCGGCCATTGTGGCACGTGAAGAAATCATGGATGCACCAGCACCAGGCACCATTGGCGGCACGTTCTGCGGCAATGCGCTGGCTTGCGCCGCTGGGCTGAAGGTCATCGACATCATGGAGCGCGACCATCTGGCCGATCGTTCGCTGGAAATCGGCAAGACCGTCACCGCCTATTACAAAGACATGATGGCAGAGTATGACTGCATCGGTGATGTGCGCGGCTTAGGCGGCATGATTGGCATTGAATTTGTGACCGATCAGGCCAGCAAGACACCGGATGCTGCCCTCACTGCTGCTGTGGTGCAGGATTGTGCGCAGCATGGACTCTTGGTGGAAAGTGCAGGTGTGTATAACAATGTCATTCGTTTTCTGGCGCCGTTGGTCATGACCGATGAACAGCTGGCAGCTGGCTTGAAGATTTTCCATGATGCGGTGGACCGCTGCGCCAAGAGATAAGGGCAGATTTTGCCATTCTGTGATATAATGATAACAATTGACTTCACAGAGAAAGCGGGTTGCGCGATGGACTATCTATCCCATAATATTGCTTTGAATTTGAAACGTATTCGGCGCTCTAAAGGCATGAGTCTGGATATGACGGCCGAACAAACGGGCGTGAGCAAGAGCATGCTGTCTCAAATCGAAAAAGGCACCGCCAATCCATCTATTGGTGTATTGGGGCGCATCACCAGCGGGCTGAGAATTGATTTCAATGATTTGATTGGGCCGCCGCCGCAGGATGCGCTGTTGGTGCGTATTTCAGAGACTGCGCCTACCAAGGATGTGGAAGGACAGTATCGGGTGTGGACTTGTTTTCCGTACCAGGATAACCATCACGGAGAAATCTATCGCATTGAAATTGCGCCAGGCGGAACATACCTTGCAGGCAGCCATGGCGAACGCACGCGAGAATATTTGGCGGTGCAGGAAGGTGTGCTTCATTTGGCGCTGGATGGGGACGATCATGTCATTCAACGGGATGAAATTTTTCGCTTTGAGTCCAGCAGAGAGCATAAGTACTATAATCTGGAAACGACCCCTTGTGTTTTTCTGTGCTTCTTTTTGGAATATGAACGACAAAAGGTTTAATATAATGAACAAAATGTCAGCGAATTGTGTTACAAATTAAGACGTTTTTTTGTGAGAATCTATGAATACGTCGGAAAAATACGATAAAACCGCTGGATTCACAAATTTGAAATTAATTTTCATGAATGATTGACAGAATGAAAGAGTTGTGCTATCTTTAGCGTGTATAATATAAAAGACAAAAAGCAAAGGCGCTTTTCCAATGAGGGAAAGCGCCTTTATTGTTTTAGACAATGAGGAGGCAATCAACATGAAACTGAAAGAAACTGGACATACCGCTGCAGAGATTAAAGAGCTGGTCAATAAATATATGATCGAAACCTATGAACGGTTTGATTTTATTGCTGAAAGAGCCGAAGGCATGTACCTTTACGATGAAAACGGCACCCCTTACCTGGACTTTTATGCAGGCATTGCTGTAAACTCTGCTGGCAATAGAAACCCAAAAGTGGTTGCAGCTGTCAAAGATCAGGTCGACGACATCATGCACACGTTTAACTATCCGTACACCATTCCGCAGGCACTGTTGGCCGAAAAGGTCTGCACCACCATCGGCCTGGACAAAATCTTTTTCCAGAACTCCGGCACCGAAGCCAACGAAGCCATGATTAAGATGGCAAGAAAATATGGCGTTGAAAAATATGGCCCTCATAAATACAACATCGTCACTGCAAAAATGAGTTTCCATGGCCGCACTTTTGGTTCTATGGCTGCCACAGGTCAGCCGGACAATGCTTGCCAGATTGGCTTTGGGGATATGACGCCTGGCTTTACCTATGCCGAGTTCAACAATCTGCAGTCCTTCAAAGATGCCTGCACGGAAAACACCATTGGCATCATGGTGGAACCGGTTCAGGGCGAAGGTGGTGTTTATCCAGCAACGAAAGAATTTCTCTGCGGGCTGCGTGAATTCTGCGATGAAAACAACATTCTCCTGCTGCTGGATGAGGTGCAGAGCGGTTGGTGCCGCACCGGTGCTATTATGAGTTATATGAACTATGGCATCAAGCCGGACATTGTTTCCATGGCCAAGGCTTTGGGCGGCGGCATGCCAATCGGTGCAATTTGTGCCACTGCTGAAGTGGCCAAGGCATTCACTGCCGGCTCTCATGGCAGCACATTCGGCGGTCATCCAGTTTGCTGTGCGGCAGCTTTGGCCGAAGTCGATGAACTGTTGAGTCGCGACTTGGCAGGCAATGCCAAGAAGATGGGCGATTATTTCGCAGCCAAGCTGGAAAATCTGCCACATCTTAAAGAAGTGCGTCATCAGGGGTGCTTCATTGGTGTTGAATTTGACGACAGCATCAATGCCGTGGATCTTAAACACAAATGTCTGGATCATCACTTGCTTGTGACAGCCATTGGCAACAGCGTCATTCGTATGGTGCCACCGCTGATTCTGACCGAAGACGATTGTGATAAGGCCTATGACATCCTTGAAGCATCTGTCGAGGAATTGAGCAAGTAATGCCCAACCGAAAAAAGCAGGAACAAGCAGTGCCCAAGAGGCAATCACCTGCGAAGGGAGCGAAAAAGATGAAGGACATCATTATCACCATTGGCTGCGAATATGGCAGCGGCGGTCCTGATATCGGTAAGATCATTGCGAAAGATTTTAACTATCCTTGTTACGACCGGCCGATCATTGATCGTATCATTGAAGAAACTGGCCTTTCCAAAGAAATGACAGAGAAAGTTGCCGAGGGTGTGGACATTCGAGGACGCAACTTGGCGCTGAGCCACACAGCCAGCCCCAGCAAATATTCCATCCTCACCGATCGTGTGGTTTATCTGCAAACACAAATCATCAAAAAACTGGCTGAACGTGGACCTTGTGTCATCATTGGCCGCTGCAGCGACTATGTGCTGCGCGACCGTGATGATGTGCTCAATGCTTTTGTTTATGCACCAGATGAAAAACGTGTGGCCCATGTGATGAAAGCTTTGGATATATCAGCCGAAGCAGCAAAGGTGCTGATTGACAATAAAGATAAGCAGCTGCATGCACGCTACAAACAAATGACGGGAACCTACCGTGGCGACCGTCACAATAGACACCTTCTCGTTGACAGCAGCGTGCTGGGCTTTAAACGCACAGCCAAATTGATCGAACAATTTGCTCAGGAAATGTTTGGCTGAGCGAAACATATCAACTAGGGTAAAGACCCCCAACAAAGATGTTGGCAAGCCTCTGGCTCAGAGGCCCCAACATCTTTTTCTTTTATAAAAAGAAAGGAAGATGCGGTATGGAACAGAAAACATCTGCGTTTAATAAAGTTCTGAGTTCATGGGACATTCTGGTCATTGCATTTGGTGCGATGATCGGTTGGGGCTGGGTTGTTTCTTCGGGCGACTGGATCAGCACAGGCGGCGCAGTCGGTGCGGCCATTGGTTTTGCCATCGGCGGCATCATGGTTTTTTTCGTTGGACTCACTTATGCTGAATTGACAGCCGCCATGCCACAGTGCGGCGGTGAACACGTCTTTAGTTACCGGGCCATGGGGCCGATTGGTTCATTTATCTGCACCTGGGCCATTGTTTTAGGGTATGTCAGTGTGGCTTGTTTCGAAGCATGCGCGCTGCCTACGATCATTACTTATATCTATCCAAACTTTCTCCAGGGTTATCTATATACGGTGGCTGGGTTTGATGTGTATGCTTCCTGGCTGATTGTGGCTGTGGTGATTGCATTTTTCATCACCTATGTCAACATTCGAGGCATCAAAACAGCAGCCATGCTGCAGACGATTTTAACCGTTGTCATTGGCGCCGTTGGCATTCTCTTGGTGGTGGCGTCGCTGTTCAGCGGCGATCCTTCCAATTTGCAGGAACAGGCCTTTGTTACCGATGGTTCTGCGCTTCATAATGTGATGAAGGTTGCACTGGTGACGCCTTTCTTCTTCATTGGTTTTGATGTTATCCCACAGGCGGCAGAAGAAATTGATGTTGATTTGAAAAAAATTGGCCGTTTGCTGGTATTTTCCATTCTTTTAGCGGTTGTTTTCTATGCCTTGGTGATCTTGGCTGTAGGCTATGTGATGTCCAGCAGTGAAATTGCTTCTTCTATGAATGTTTCTGGATTGGTCACTGCCGATGCTATGGCCAAAGCCTTCAGCAGCACGATGATGGCAAAGGTTTTAATCATCGGCGGCATGTGCGGCATCATCACCAGCTGGAACTCCTTCCTTATGGGCGGCAGCCGCGCCATGTATTCTATGGCTGAATCTTATATGATTCCAAAATTCTTTTCAAAGCTGCATCCTAAATTTAAAACACCTGTCAACGCACTTTATTTGGTCGGCTTCTTAACCATTCTGGCACCTTTCTTTGGCCGTCAGATGTTGGTATGGCTGGTCGATGCCGGTAACTTTGGCTGCTGCATGGCTTACTGCATGGTGGCCATTTCCTTCATCATTCTGCGAAAGAAGGAGCCAGACATGGCACGGCCTTACAAAGTAAAAAATTACAAGCTCGTTGGTGTCATCGCTGTATTGATGTCCGGCTGCATGGTTGCCTGCTACATCATTCCTGGTTCCGGTGCAACCTTGGCCTGGCAGGAATGGGTCATGGCTGGCGGCTGGGTTGTGCTGGGCGTGGTGTTCTTTGCAGTTTGCAAAGTGAAATACAAAGAAAAATTTGGCTCCCTTGTTGAAATTATTTCTGATTCCGATGCGGTTGCTTTGCAGCGCTCCGATCAGGAATTGGACAAACAGGTTGATCTTGCTATTGCAGCTGCCATCGAGGCTGCCATTGCTGCGACATTGAATGAAGAGGTTGCGAAACAGTTATGAAAACATTTCAGTATTATTTACCCGTTAACGTTGTTTTTGGCAGTGGCCGTGTGTCAGAAGTGGGTGCATGGACAGCGCCTTATGGCAAGCGTGCACTGATTGTGACTGGCCGTTCCAGTGCAAAAAAATCCGGTCTCTATGACCGTGTGAAAGACAGCCTGGCTGCTGCTGGTGTTGACAGTGTGCTTTTTGACAAAGTGCGTCAAAATCCTCTGACCACCACAGCAAACGAAGGCGCGGCTTTCGCCAGAGAAAATGGCTGCGATGTGGTGGTTGCCATCGGCGGCGGCTCTATCATGGACTGTGCCAAAGCCATCGCTTTTTTGGCTGTTAATGATGGCGACATCAATGACTACATCTTCAACCGCAAGCAAAGCGACAAAGCCCTGCCGCTCATTCTCATTCCAACCACCTGCGGCACAGGTTCTGAGGCGAATGGCTTTGCAGTGCTTACCAATCCTGAAACCGGCGACAAAAAAAGCCTGCGCTGCGATGCCATCATTGCCAAGGTGTCCATTGTGGACCCTGAATGCATGAAAACCATGCCTAAGAAGGTGCTGGCATCGGTGGGCTTTGATGCGCTGTGCCACAACATGGAGGCTTATACGTCCCGCATTGCACAGCCGTTCAGCGATGCGCTTAGCCTTTATGCCATTGGTTTATTGGCCGACCATCTGGTGGATGTTTACACCGGGCAAGATGACAGTCCAGAAGCCTGGGAAAGCATCACCCTTGCTTCCACCATTGGCGGCATGGTGATCCATATTGCAGGTGTGACCTTGCCCCATGGCATGGAACATCCTGCCAGCGGTTTAAAGGACATCGTCCATGGTCAGGGCTTGGCAGCACTGACACCAGCCATCATCGAAGCATCTTATGTCGGCAATCCGGAAAAATTTGCGAACATTTCCCGCCTGCTTGGCGGCACTGACGCAGAAGACTGTGCCGATCAGGTGCGCAAACTGCTGGCCAAGCTGGATCTCAATTTTACCTTGAATCAGCTGGGACTGGACGATGAGGACATCCCATGGATGGCAGAAAACTGCATGCGGGTTTCTGCAGCAAGCATGGCCAACCATCCGGTGGCATTCACGAAGGAAGACATTATTGAAATCTATAAAAAAGCCAATCAGGCATAAAGAAAAGAGGGACGACGATGTTCTTTAAACAGGCAGAATTGGATGATTTTGATACAGCTTTTCAGTTTATTCAAGATTTGTGGTCCTACAACACCTATGATCGTGAAACAACCAAACAGGTGTATGAACGCGTTCTCCAATGCCCGGACAGTTTTTTCTTCTTTCTCATGGATCAGGGCGCGTGCAAAGGCATGTGCCATGGTGATTATTTTGATACCTTTTGGATGGAAGGCGACACGTGCTACCTTTCCAGCCTCTACGTGGTGCCGGATGAACGTGGCAAAGGCTATGGCAAACAATTGGTGGATCATGCGCGTGCGCTGGCAAAAGCGCGCGGATGCCGTGCCATGGTGCTGGATTCAGGTTTGCCACGCACCGCTGCCCATCAATTTTATGAACACTATGGCTTCGAAAAAAGCTGTTATGGTTTTGAATTGGTTGGTATATAACATATAAAAGGCCTGCGACCAAAAAATGGCAGCGGGCCTTTTTCATATATGCAACTATGCAACACAGATAAAACAAAAAGCACCTGTAACAGGTGCTTTTTGTTTATTGAGGTAGAAAGGGGGTTACAATTGTCTCTTTCCAGAGCACAGTTTCAATTAAACTTCATCGTCGCAGATTTGTGGCTTTTCTTCGCCTTCATAAGCGCGGCGATAGATTTCGATAACCTGTTCCTTGGTTGCCTTGCGTGGGTTGGTGAGGCAGCAAACGTCCTTCATAGCGTTGTCGGCCATGATTTCGAAGTCTTCTGGCTTAACACCAAGTACACGGAGGTTGGAAGGAATACCAACTTGCTTGCTCAGGGTGCGGATTGCATCGATGCAGCGGTTGGCTGCTTCGTTGGTGGTCATACGGCTGGTATCAATGCCCATGGCTTCAGACAGATCACGGAAGCGGTTCATATTACCAATGATGTTGAATTCTTCAACGAATGGGAGAAGGATGGCGTTGCAGACACCATGAGGCAGGTTGTAATAACCACCGAGCTGGTGAGCCATAGCATGTACATAACCAAGGGAAGCGTTGTTGAATGCGATCCCTGCGAGGTACTGAGCGTAAGCCATCTTATCACGTGCGCGCATGTAGTCGCCGTTTGCAACAGCTTTTGGCAGATACTTATAGATCATTTCAACAGCCTTCAGAGCGGCAGAGTCGGTCAGAGGGTTGGCTGCAGAAGATACATATGCTTCAATAGCGTGGGTCAAAGCATCCATACCAGTTGCAGCAGTCAGTGAAGGTGGCATACCCTTCATCAGTTCAGGGTCGTTGACAGCAACCTTTGGCGTTACGCGCCAGTCAACGATAGCCATCTTAACCTTGCGGCTGGTGTCGGTGATGATGCAGAAACGGGTAATTTCAGAAGCGGTACCAGCGGTGGTGTTGATAGCGAGCAGAGGCATCAAATCTTTAGACGCTTTGTCGATCCCTTCATAGTCATGAATCTTGCCGCCATTGGAAGCAACCAGTGCAATACCTTTTGCGCAGTCATGGGAAGAACCACCGCCGAGAGAGATGATGGCTTCGCAGTCATGGTGCTGATAGAAATCAACGCCGGCTTCTACGTTTTTATCGGTAGGGTTTGGTTCAGCGCCATCGAAGACAACGGCTTTAATGTTGGATTTTGCGAGAATATCAACGACGCGGTCAGCCATGCCGGAGCTGGCAAGGAATTTATCGGTAACGATCATTGCGGAGTGAGCGTTGAGGCTGAGCATCAGATCGCCAACTTCGTTAACGGCGCCTTCACCAAAAACGTTACGGGTAGGCAGGAAATAATAAGTAGACATAAGACAATCCTCCTTAATTTTTGTCCAGTGCATAACCTTGAATAGGTTTTCACTGTGATGAATGTTTTGAATTGATTGAATTTTAAATCCAAATTTGAAAAAAGTCAATGCATCCAGAGCCAGGGATAATTTATGAAAAAAATTATGGTTGTGCATCATTGGTCAAAGTGTATAAAGATTCAGAGTTGTTAATAGGTATTTGTGGAGAAAACATTTGTCCACAGAAAGAGGTTTTCATATTATTTCGATATATTTCGCACAATGAAAAAGAGGGTTCAATCTATTAACTATACAAATACTCATAGAAAAAACATTCAATTTTTCTATATAAAGTCTATAATGCTTGTGAATTCTAACACCGCGAGAAGTAAATTTAATAACCTAATCACTATTTATGATGGTTATATGTATAAGAAAAAATTTTTCAAGGAGCGTGAATGTATAGGATTTTATGGAGAACTGTGGGATTTCGATGGGAAGCATTGACAGAAGAAAAACGTCGTGCTACTATCATAGTATTATTAAAGAGATGCCTGTTGTTGTCATATTATCGAAAGCGGCAACGAGGGTTTTTATTTTTGAATGTTCTTAGCACTCAAACGGCTAATTGGCTAATAAAAGATAGGAGTTTTGTCAAATGTTTGTATTACCATTGTATGAAGTGCTTTTGGTGCCGGGGGTGAATATGTATGTTCGCGGCGAGGAGTTTGAAGAATTTGCGCTTGCACCAGCTGCCATTCATGAAGATGTGGTGCTTTTGGTGGCAAAGGAACAAAAGCCGCGTTATGCGTATACGGCCGATGATTTTTATGAAATCGGTGTTGGCGGTTATGTCAGTGCCATTTCTCAAGATGGCTTTGTCACCATCCGTACCAATGAACGCTTGCAAATTGATTCTGTAACGGTTGCAGACGATGCAACGTTAAAAGTAGAAACAACACCGCTTTATGATGTGCGTGATGTTGGAGAAGAAGAGCGCCAAACACGTCTGCGTGCTATTAAGGAAGCTTTGAGCGATTTTGCCAAAGAGCATGACTGGGGCAAACAGGCGATGCCGATGATTGAAAACTTCCATACAATAGAAGAAGCCGGTGTTTCCTTATCGCCTTGGTTGGCGGCTGATAATGAGAAGCGCTATGAAGTGCTGACGTATCATAATGAACGTGGACGTATGGAAGCCATTGAGCAGCTCATCTATGCGTTCATCGAAGTGGCACGGGCCAGTGCTGAGGCCATGGAGATGCAGCGAGAAGAGTATGAACAGAATATGCGCGAACAGGCACTGCGCCGGCAGATCGATGTGCTGCAGCAAAAACTGGATGAGATGCATCCAGAAGAAGCCTCCGATTTGGATCGGTTTGCCAAAGCGATTGAAGAGCTGCCATTGAATGAGCAGGCACGCGCTGAAGCCAACAAAGTGTTGAACCGTTTGGCGCGGGAAAATGGCACTGGTAACGAATATGCCTTGCTGTTTGATTATATGGAATACCTTCTCTCGCTGCCATGGAAGAAAGAAGAGGCGGATGACATTGATGTGGCAGCAGCAGAAACCATCCTCAATGAAGACCACTATGGCCTGAAAAAGGTAAAAAATCGTGTCATTGAACAAATTGCCGTGATGGCGTTGTGTAAGAAACAGGCAGGCTCCATTCTCCTTTTTGTGGGGCCTCCTGGCACCGGGAAAACTTCGGTTGGCCAAAGCATCGCTCGTGCATTGGGGCGTGAATATGTGCGTGTCAGCCTGGGTGGGGTGCGCGATGAAGCCGACATTCGCGGGCATCGCCGCACCTACATTGGTGCTATGGCCGGCCGCATCATCGATGGCATTCATAAAGCAGGTGTTTCCAATCCGGTGATGGTGCTTGACGAAGTCGACAAATTATCGGCTTCTTATAATGGGGACCCTGCCAGCGCGTTGCTTGAAGTGCTTGATCCAGAGCAAAACAGCAACTTTGTGGATCATTATCTGAATGTGCCGTTTGATCTCTCAGATGTATTCTTTGTCTGCACCGCCAACACCACTGAAACCATTCCGGCACCGCTGCTGAATCGTATGGAGGTCATTCAATTCAACGGCTATACCGTTCATGACAAGCTTGCCATCGCCAAGGAACATCTTTTGGCAGCGTCGTATGAACAAAATGGCGTGCCGAAAGATGCGCTGGTCATTCCTGATGATACCTTGCGCGCTCTTATTGATGATTACACCATGGAATCAGGTGTGCGAGGCTTGCGCAAGCGCATTGATACCCTTTGCCGTCAAGCGGCGGTGAAACTTGCCAAACAGGAAGAGGCCCCATTTACCGTGCAGCCGGATGACCTACGCAGCTGGCTGGATATGCAGCCAATCCTGCACGATCACATTCTGTCGGAGAAAAAGCCTGGTGTGGTTACTGGCTTGGCGTGGACGCAGGCTGGCGGCGAGATTCTCTTTATCGAAACCTTGTTTACCAAAGGCAGCGGCAAGCTTCTGCTTACTGGCAAATTGGGGGATGTGATGAAAGAATCGGCGTATCTTGCTATGAGCTTGGTCAAGTCCATGTTTCCGACAGAATGGGAAGATGTCGAAAAATGTGACCTTCATATTCACGTGCCAGAAGGTGCCGTGCCAAAAGATGGTCCATCTGCCGGCATTACACTTACCACAGCCATAGCCTCCCTTGTCACTGGTCGAGCTGTGGCGCCATATTATGCTATGACTGGTGAAGTGTCTTTGCGTGGCGCCATCACAGCCATTGGCGGTTTGCCGGAAAAACTCATGGCTGCTCAGCGTGCCGGCATCACCACCGTATTCATTCCAAAAGAAAATGAACGTGATCTTGCCGACATCGATGAAGACATTAAAGCTGGTCTTACCATCGTTCCTGTCGAAGATGTGCATGATGTATTGGAACAGGTTGGAATTATAGAGCATGCCGATGTTGCAGAAGAACAATAAAATAAAAAAATCCGTGTTCATAGGAACACGGATTTTTTATGCAATTGAATTACTCTTCGTCCCAATGAATGCATTTCATTGGGCACATATTCATGGCTTCTTTGACATCAGCCATGTTGGCATCGGTTGCTTCTGCAATGGCTTCAGCAGTGCCGCGATCGTTCATGACAAAAACGTCTGGGCAGAGGGCTTCGCAGCTGCCGCAGCCAACACAAGCACCTTCATCAACTACAACGTACATGGGCAATTCTCCTTTTCTAGACCGTTTATTCTTTGATAGATGTGTCGTCAAAATTTTCGTCGGAAAATACTTGGACACCAGCATCCATGAGCGCTTTGGCCGCGCAGCCTGGTCGTTGGATCAGGGTATGGGTAAAGGTGCCATCATAGGAATTTTCCGGACCGCAGGCAGGGCTGCGGCTTTTAAGAATGGCGTAACGGATGTGAAAATCGCGGCAGAGGGTGACAGCTTGTTCAGCGCCGGCTTTGTAGGCTGCACTGACATCTTCTCCATCGGCGTTGACCACGCGTCCGTCAGATTGGATTTCTGCTGGAATGCGCGGTGTGTTCAATCCACCGTAGGTTTCCGGGCAGAAAGGAATGAAAGAAAACTGGCGATTGTATGAAAGTATGCGTTCGTTGGGTTTTGACTCACCATCATAGCGACAGGCCACGCCCAACAGACAAGCACTTACCAATACCATGATGGGTTTTTTCTTAGTTTGCTTGTCGCTGTTCATGAGGCCGTTTCCTCCTTCCAGTGTAGTTTGGTCGAATGCGCAACAGGCTTAAAGTTGGCAGTCCTGCTTCGTTTTCGCACACCTCCGCAACATCGACCCAGAGCCCGCTTTCAAGCGCGCTGGTTGCCTTGACCAGCCAGCGATTGTTTTCTTCGTCGCGGTCAAGACGGTAGGTGTTGGGTTCGTTGAACGGTGCATTTAAAGCATAATCGACCAGGATGTTGGCAAGCATGGTGCGCCAAGGTTCTGCTTGAACCACAAGCTGGGTCATGCAGCCGCAAGGTGAGCGGCGTGTGGCGCCAAGTGCTTTGCCGTGTTCACTGTAGATGATCATCATGATCCGTCCTTTGGTTTCATTGACAGGTCGTACTGTCTTTCTATAGTATACCTTGCTTGAATGTGTTTATACAAGAAAAACAAAGGAATTTCATATGGTTTTAACATGTATTCTATAGGGTTCTAATAGGGATATTGAAGAAATATATAAAATAGTATGAATAATTAGTTTGAGATTAATTGATTATATAAATAACCAACACTTAAATACAAGAAGAAAATGTTATGAAACATATATTCGTATACTTTCTAAAAGAATAAAAAAATATTAAATTTAACACTTGAATCATTAGATTATTACAGCATTTTCTTGCAATGCAATAAAAAATGAAAAAATATGCTTGAATAAAAGGCTGGAAAACTATTGAAATTTTGATTATAATTCACCCAACTTACAGTAACAGGTAGCGGTAAAATACGCAGTAGATTTTTGACGCTGATATGTAAGGAAATGATTTTTCTGCTGCAGAAAGGACGACCCAATTATAGAAAAACACTAATCTTTTTTCAGTAAAGGAGAGAATATTATGTCTGAGCAAGAAGTACAATTTGAGAAAAAGTTAAGTCCTTTAGGCGTATGGGGGCTGGCACTTGGCGCAATGATCGGCTGGGGCTGCTTCGTTATGCCGGGCGATCAGCTTTTACCAGATGCAGGGCCAATCGGTGCTACCATCGGTCTGATTCTCGGGGCTGCGATGATCGTTATTATCAGTTTTAGTTATAGTTATCTCATCAGCAAATACCCTGTCGCCGGCGGTGAATTCGTTTACGCCGATACTGCTTTTGGTAAGACGCATGCCTTCCTTTGCGGGTGGTTTATTTCCATCGCATATTGGGCCTTGATTCCAATGAATGGGACGGCTGTTGGTTTGGTTGCCCGTTACCTGATTCCTGGGCCACTGCAAAAATGGCCACTTTATGAAGTTGCTGGCTGGACGGTATATGCCGGTGAATTGATCGTTGCTGTTGCAGCCATCGTCATCGTTGGTTTGGTCAACATGCGCGGTGTTGAAGCAGCTGGCTGGTTCCAGACTGCTGTTGCTGTTGGTCTTGTTGGCGCTATGCTGATCATTGCTGCAGCTATTTTGATCGGTGGTGTTGATTGGTCCAATCTGAAACCATACTTTGCATCTGACAAATCTGCTATCGCTTCTATTTTTGCTGTTGCTTCCTTGGCACCATGGGCTTATGTTGGTTTTGACTGTATCCCACAGGCTTCGGAAGAATATTCGTTCTCGAATAAGAAAACAAAAGCACTTTTGATTTCTTCCATCTCTGTTGCTGCACTCATGTACATGATTGCAAACATCGCTACTGCAGTTGTAGCACCATGGGAAACCTTTATTGCAGAAAACAGCAACTGGCCAACTGGGGCTGCAATCGAACAGCTCATCGGTACCATTGGTTTGATCCTTTTGGCTATTGCTATGCTTTGCGGGATCATTTCTGGTTTGAATGCATTCTACCTGGCTGGCAGCCGTCTGCTCTACTCCATGGCAGTTGCAGAAGCAATTCCATCTGCATTCGGCAAATTGGATCCAGTTCACAAGGTACCACGTTTCGGTATCGTATTTATGATGGTCTTGGCTGCAATTGCACCATTCTTTGGTCGTCAGGTACTCAGCTGGCTCGTTGATATGACCGCTGTTGGTGCAGATATGGGCTTTACCTACACAACGGCATCCGCATTCGTGCTTGCACGTCGTGCAGGTGACAAAAAGCAGGCTGTGATTTCCTTCATCGGTCTCTGCTTCGCGATCTTCTTCATCTGCCTGCTCATCTTGCCATTCTCCCCAGGCTTCCTTAGCGTTCAAGCTTGGATTTGCCTCATCATTTGGCTCGTACTTGGCGGTATCTTCTTTGCCGTTAAGCATAAAACCTACTACAGCTCCACTGCTCTGCAGGAAAAAGTTGCTGTGATCGTTGCTGAAAACGAAAAGAACAACGACTAATTATTTTGGAATGAACGGTTTTATCCCGTATTTCTCCTCAAAAACCACGCTGTTGATATGGCAGCGTGGTTTTTTATGTTTATCGTAGTTTTGCAAGGAGATTTTCGATCTATCCTATAAAAGGACGGAAAAACAAAAATTACTCGTAAACGTAAAGCAATAACGATTACACAAAAAATAAAGTGCATATTTATACGCTGATCATCGTTTTAAAGAGCAGCTGGCAATGTGCTTTTGATTGTTGGAAGACTGTATTTTAAGAGGATTCATCTTAGAAAAAAATGACGCCTATAGGAGTGAAATAAACGGAATATTTTTATTTCACCGACACCTTAATTTATTTGATTGATGGAATAAATGAACAATCATACGCGATAAAAATAAAACTTATCGATTCTTTTGCTAAAAACCCGCCTATAAAGCATATTTAGAACGAAAAAATGTCGGAAAACGACTAAAATTACAGGAATCTCTTGCAACATTCAACGATTCTGCAAAAGCTTATGTAAGAAACCCCTACAATAAGTCTTGCAATTTCGTTATAATGCAATCAACTCTCTGGGAAAGTTTGCAACATGGCACTTGTTTCTATAGAACGTCATGTGTCCGCGTAAGAGAGATTATCAGAAAGTGTAATCAGATCCTAAAGAGAAAGAAGGAAAGACAACTCGTTTTTTTTAAAGAGTAAAGGAGAGAACCATTATGGCTCAACAGGAAACACAACATCTTGAGAAAGGCTTGAGTGCCATGGGCGTTTGGGCGCTGGCATTAGGGGCAATGATTGGCTGGGGCTGCTTTGTTATGCCTGGCAATACCCTTCTACCAGACGCTGGCCCGATAGGGGCGTCGCTTGGGCTCATACTTGGGGCTGCAATGATCATCATCATCAGCTTCAGTTATAGCTATCTCATCAGTAAATATCCGGTCGCTGGCGGCGAATTCGTCTATGCCGACACTGTTTTCGGAAAAACGCATGCTTTCATCTGCGGTTGGTTCCTTGCCCTCGCTTACTGGGCGCTCATTCCAATGAACGGGACGGCTGTTGGTCTAGTAGCACGATATATTTTTCCAGGCCCGCTGCAGCAGTTTCCGCTTTATGACATCGCAGGATGGACCGTTTACGGCGGTGAATTGATCATCGATATTGCAGCCATCGTTATCGTCGGCCTGATTAATATGCGCGGCGTCGAAGCAGCCAGCTGGTTTGGTACTGCTGTAACGGTAGGGCTTTGCGGCTGCATGCTCATCATCGCGGCAGCCATCCTCATGGGTGGTGTAGACTGGAGCAACCTCCAGCCATACTTTGCGCCGGATAAAACGGCATTGGCGTCCATTTTTGCTGTCGCAGCACTTGCACCATGGGCATATGTTGGTTTTGGCTGCATTCCGCAGGCATCTGAAGAATTGGCCTTTTCTAATAAGAAAACAGCTGCCTTACTTGTATCGTCCATTTCAGTATCGGCGCTGATGTACATGGTTATGAATATCGCCACCGCTGTTGTAGCGCCTTGGGAACAATTTATCGTGGACAATAGCAACTGGGCCACGGGCGCTGCCATTCAATCGTTGATCGGTACTGTTGGCTTAATCCTTCTGGCCATTGCTATGCTTTGCGGGATCGTTTCCGGTCTCAATGCCTTCTACCTTTCAGGTAGTCGTCTGCTCTACTCAATGGCCATTGCTGAAGCATTGCCAAGTGGCTTCAAAAAATTGGATGATAAATACCATGTGCCACGCCTCGGTATCATCTTCATGATGATCCTTGCTGTTATTGCACCATTCTTCGGCCGTGAAGTGCTCGGTTGGCTTGTTGACATGAGTTCGATCGGTGCAGACTTAGGGTTCCTGTATGCGACCGCTGCAGCATTTGTGACAGCTCGTCGTGAAGGAAATATTAAACAAATGTTGATCAGTGGCACTGGGGTGTGCTTTGCCGTCATCTTTATCCTTCTGCTCATCTTGCCGTTCTCACCAGGCTTCCTATCACCACACGCATGGGGATTTTTGGCGGTATGGGTGATCATTGGCGTTATTTTCTTCATTATTAAGCGCAAAGATTATTACAGTTCTACAGCGCTTCAGGAAAAAGTAGCCACCATTGCCCAAGAAGTAGAAGGCATCGCTGTTCCACATCACGAATAATTCTTGTATCGTATCTAAAAGCCTTCCTATGATTTTCATCATAGGAAGGCTTTTTTATTACAAAAATCAATGATATGATTAAAAAAACTACTAATTGTTGCAATAAATAATTGTAACTCGTTAGACCTCGCATCTTTTTATCAGAAAATAAAGATACCTTTTGACAATGCCATCTTGTGAACCTATAATGGAAGTAGAGTGAATGGAAAGTTCATTCAGAATTATTCCGTAATTTATTTTTGGGAGGAATGCAAAAAATGAACGCTTATATGGAACGCGTATTGGAAAACGTTAAAAAACGTAATGCCAATGAACCAGAATTTTTGCAGGCAGTAGAAGAAGTTTTCAAATCCATCGAAGGTGTTGTTGAACAACATCCTGAATATGAAGCAACCAACCTTCTTGGTCGCTTGACCGAACCTGAACGCCAGATCAGCTTCCGTGTTACCTGGGTAGACGACAACGGTGAAGTTCATGTAAACCGTGGTTATCGTGTACAGTTCAACGGTGCTATCGGGCCTTACAAAGGCGGCCTTCGTTTCCACCCATCCGTATACATCGGTATCATCAAATTCCTGGGCTTCGAACAGATCTTCAAAAATGCTCTGACCGGTCTGCCAATCGGCGGCGGCAAGGGTGGTTCTGACTTCGACCCACGTGGCAAGAGCGACAACGAAATCATGCGTTTCTGCCAGGCATTCATGACCGAACTCTATCGTCACATTGGTCCAGACGTCGACGTTCCTGCTGGTGACATCGGTGTTGGCGGCCGTGAAATCGGTTTCCTCTATGGCCAGTATCGTCGCATCCGTGGCGCATTCGAAAACGGCGTTCTGACTGGTAAGGGCATGAGCTACGGCGGTTCCCTGATCCGTCCAGAAGCTACCGGTTTTGGCGCTGTATACTTCGCAGATGCAGTTATGAAACATTGCGGTGACACCCTCGAAGGCAAGACCGTTTCCGTATCCGGTTTCGGTAACGTTGCATGGGGCGTTTGCACCAAGATGACCGAAGCAGGTGCTAAGGTTGTTACCCTGTCTGGTCCAGACGGTTACATCTATGATGAAGATGGTATCAACACCGAAGAAAAGATTTCTTACCTGCTCGAAATGCGTGCTTCCGGCCGTGACAAAGTTCAGGATTATGCTGATAAGTTTGGCGTACCATTCTATCCAGGTGAAAAACCATGGGGCGTTAAGGTTGACATTGCAATGCCATCCGCTACTCAGAACGACGTTGACATGGAACAGGCTAAGAAGATCGTTGCTAACGGCGTTAAGTACTACATCGAAGTTGCTAACATGCCTACTACCAACGATGCAATGGATTACATCCAGAGCCAGGGCATCATCATGGCTCCTTCCAAAGCCGTTAACGCTGGTGGCGTAGGTGTATCCGCACTCGAAATGAGCCAGAACAGCGAACGTCTCTTCTGGACCGAAGAAGAAGTAGACAACAAGCTCCGTGGCATCATGAAGACCATCCATGACAACGCAGCTGCAGCAGCTGAAGAATATGGCTTTGGTTACAACCTCGTTGCTGGTGCTAACATCGCTGGCTTCCAGAAGGTTGCTACTGCAATGATGGAACAGGGCATTTTCTAATCACGCGATTCCAAACACTCAAAAGCAGAGGCGTATGCCTCTGCTTTTTTTCATGCCATTTTAAGCCTATATAATGAAAGAAAAAATTAAAGCTGCAACATAGAATAAAAAAAGCAAAAAAAGAGGGAAAAAGGGGTTGACGAAAAGGAGAAGTGCGCGTATAATACATTTTCGTTGGCGCACGAGTGCCGACGCCGAGCTCAAAGCTCTCCGAAA
>JAXJBF010000111.1:0-4598 GCA_036303105.1 Peptococcaceae bacterium
AAACGTATGATGGCAATGGCTTCGGCCTGTCACGCACGGCGATGATGAATCGCATGGGCGACGGCCTGCCGGAGGAAGACAGCCAGCTGTTGGTAGAAACCAACGCAATCCTGCAGTCGCCGTCGCTGCAATCGGACGCCTTTTATCCGTGGTATGATGTTGCCGTGCCGTTTCGATGGACATTTTTGCAGCAAGAATGGTATGAAAGAAGGGAACCGTCATGGTACTACGCAGAAAACGTTTTTGGCAAGGCCTTGGCATGGGCGCACTGACGCTGCTGCTTTTGGCCGCGGTGCTGGCTGTTAGCCTGAACGCCGGACCAGATGAGCAGGCGCCAGGACCGGAGAAATATCACATTGTTCACGACGATCGTCAAGGCCTGCAGACTGAGGCAGTGTTTTTGAACGCGTCGCCTGTTGCAAGCTATGTCGATGATCCGCAGCTTGGCGCGCCATATATCACGCTCAATTTCGGCAATGCAACCAGCGAAACGTACGACATGAGTGGCGAGCTGATGTTCCGAAGCGAACCGACAGACGATGGTCTGATCATGCTCGATGCCGCAGGCAACGTCCTTGGCAGCAATCACGTCACCAGCCCGACGCCGCTGACCAGGCAGCCAGCGCATCCGCTTTATTCCTATCGCTGGGGAGTAGCCATTGCGCCTTATTGGATGGCACTGCTGCAGCAAAGCTGAAAACAAAATTACGCAAACAGCCGCCGCCTGTCGACAACGACAGACGGCGACTATTGGCGTTCTGGGGAAATGCTGAGCGTGCTGGTTGCTCTTGCTGTTCAATCTGACACAGATCAGATTAAAATTGACGATGCTCCTGCGCAGGCCATCTATTAAAAGTAATATATCATTCGCCAGGACGGATCGCTGCCGCAATCTGTGCCGGGCGCAACCGACACAATGGAGGGATAGATATGAAACGATGGATCAGTATTCTGCTGATTGCCAGCCTGCTGCTCACTTTTTTGCCAACCGGCAGCGCTGCCCAGGCCGAGCCAACGGTGCATAGCCACAATGGTTGGACGCCGTTGTCGACGGTGTCGACGGTGGGTGGCACGCTGAGCACAGGCAACTATTATTTGAGTAGCGTGACGAACACTCTTTCTGCCGCAGGCAACATCAACATTGATGGCGATGTTACCCTCTGCCTCAATGGCACGGTACTGGATTTGTACGGCGCCGCCATCAATATTGGCAGCGGCGATCATTTGACCATCTGCGATTGCGACTCTGCCACCCACTACGGCAACATTGGCACTGATGGTCTGTGGCGAGCGTCCGCTTCATCCGGCAGCTGCAACCTCACCGGCGGCGTCATCACCAGCACCAGCAGCCAGGCCAGAACCAAGAGTGCCGTCAGTGTCGAAGGTGGCGGCAGACTGACGCTGGCTTCCGGCAACATTGCCGGAAGCACTGCCGGCAGCAACGGCGGCGGTGGCGTCTCTGTGTACGGCAGCAACAGCTCTTTCACCATGGAGGGTGGCAGCATCATCGGCAACCGTGCAGATCAAAAGAATGGCGGCGGCGTGTGTGTAGAAAGCGGCAGCTTCACCATGAAGGGCGGCAGCATCAACGGCAACAACGCCACGCAATGGGGCGGCGGGGTCTATGTGAACAACAGCAGCTTCACCATGGAAGGCGGCAGCATCAGCGGCAATATGGCGTCCAGCGGCGGCGGGGTTTCTGTGAACGGCAGCGGCTTCACGATGAGCGGCGGCAACATCACAGAGAACAAGGCCAGCGGCAACAGCGGCGTTGGCGGTGGGGTGACGCTCAATAACACGAACGGTACCTCCATGACCTTTTCGGGTGATGTGGGCATCAACGGCAATACAACAGCGGCCGGTGCGCCCAGCAATGTATACCTGCCGCAGAGTGGGGTCATCACCATCGGTGGACCATTAACTGGTAGTCAAAATATTGGCGTGAGCATGGCGCAGCCTGGGGTATTCACCAGTGGCTTGTCGGGGAAGGGCAGCCTCGCCAACTTCACCTCGGACGACAGCAAGTACAGCATCCTTTCGTCGGACGACGGGGAAGCGGCGCTGCACGCGCATAGCTATACTTACTCTGCGGAGGGCGCTGTCATCACCCAAGCGTGCACCTGTGATCATAGTGCCACCGCGACCTTGTCGGCGCCAACGGACTGCACCTACGACGGCCAGGTGAAAACCGCATCCATGCAGTATGATAACAAGTGGCAGGGTAGCCGGACCTGGACCATCAGCTATACAAAGGATGGGCAGTCGGTCCCCGAGGTCAAAGAGGTTGGCACCTACACTGCCTCGGTAACGATTGGTGAGGCCACCGCCAGCGTGACCTTCACCATTGCCCAAGCTAGCCAAGAGCCGCCGAGCGCGGGCGAAGGCTATGCCATTGACTATGGCAACGAGACTATCACTGTGAAGGATGGCTACGAGGTGGGGACGGCAGAAACCGGGGGCACCATCGTGTCAAGTGGCGACACGATTACACCGGGCGACACCCTCTACATCCGCCGCCCAGGCAATAGCAACCACGCCCCTTCCGACTGGACGGAGCTCGGAATTCCAGAGCGTCCCACCACACCTGATGCACCAACGGTGAGTGGCAGGACCGACACGAGCATCACCATTGCCACCGAGAGCGGCAAGGCCTATCGCATCGGTGACGAGGATTGGATCCCTGGCGACGGCACGCCGCACACCTTCTCTGGTCTGACGGCAGGCACGGCCTACATCATCGCCGTGCGTGTGCCGACGACGGATAGCCACTTTGCCTCAGAGAGCGCGAGCACCAGCGTCACCACCAAGACCGCCGCGGCGGCTGCACCAGCTGCGCCGAATAAGAGCGCGCTCAGCGTCACAGCCAGCAGCGTGACCGTTGCAGACAGCGTGAGCGGCCAGCAGTATGTGGTCGTGCCAGCGGGTACGACGGATATTGACTGGAGCCAGGCTCAAAGTGGCAACGGCAGCGCTTTGACGTTCGATAACCTGAACTCAGGCACCGCCTATGTGGTCTACACGCGCACGGCAGAGACCGAGGAGGCCATGCCTTCCCAGGCGAGCAGCATCCGCGTCACCACCGCCGCTGCGGCACCGAACGAGGGCGAAGGCTATGCCATCGACTATAGCAACGAAATCATCACCGTGACCAACGGCTACGAAGTCCGTGTCGAGAACGGCGAGTGGCAAACTGAGACCATCACGTTTGCACCAGGCACCAGCTACGAGGTGCGCACGGCGGCGACTGACGATGTTCCTGCTTCGGCAGCGGTTTCCTTTGCCACCGCAGCGCGTCCGGCAGCACCGGCGGGCATCACCGTTGAAAATGAAAGCATCAAAGGCAAAGGCGACGGTGAAGTGAATGGCATCACCAGCGATATGGAATATAAGCGCGGTAATGGCGAATGGACAAGCGGTCCTGGCGACGCACTGACCAATCTTGCCGCCGGAACCACCGTCAGCGTGCGCTTCAAAGCCACAGCTGCGACGCCGCATGGCGAGGCACAGACCTACACCGTGGAAGCCGGTGCGCCGCTCACCGTGACCTTTGACAGCAATGGCGGCTGTGCCGTGGCAAGCATTGAGGACCTCTCCTACAACGCAAGCATCACAGCGCCGACCGCGCCAACAAAAAACGGCTACACTTTTGACGGCTGGTATAAGGATGCGGCGGGAACCAGCGCGTGGGATTTCAGCAGCGACACAGTGACCGCGGACACCACCCTTTATGCCAAGTGGACGGCGAACACGAACACCGCCTACACCGTCAAACACTGGCAGCAGAACTTGAATGCCGGCAGTGACGAAAATGCCGAAAATTACACCTGCGTCGACACCGAGAACGGCACCGGCACCACCGGTGCGAGCGTCACTCCGGCGCTAAAGACTTATGAAGGCTTCACTGCGCCGAACACTCAGACAGTGACCATCGCTGCCGATGGCAGCACCGTGGTCAACTACTATTACACCCGCAACAGTTACACCGTCAGCCTGAGCCCAGGCACCGGCATTGCCAGCGTCAGTGGAGCAGGCACCTATGCATACGGTGCCACAGTCACCATCGACGCTGTCGTAGAAAATGGCTACAGCTGGCAGCAGTGGAGCGATGGCAACGCTGACAAGCGCCGCTCCTTCACCATGGGAGCCAGCGATGTCAGCCTGACGGCGCAGGCGACGCTGAGCCAATACACCATCACCTACGACCTGGCAGGCGGCACCCTGCTGGGCAGTGACGAGAATCCTGGCTCTTACACCGTAGAGAGCGAGGACATCACTCTCGCGAATCCAACAAAGATCGGCTATGCCTTTGCCGGTTGGACAGGCGCCGGGCTCGACGGTGCCTCTGAAACCGTGACCATCGCCCAGGGCAGCACCGGCAACCGTGCCTACACCGCCACCTGGACGGCGAACCGCTATGCCATCACCTACGCAGGCATGGACGGTGCTGAGGCGGGCGGGCATCAGCCAGCGAGCCACACCTACGGCACGGCAACCACCGTCTCCGACCCAACCAAGACCGGCTACACCTTCGCAGGCTGGTTGGTCAATGATGGCAGCGAAGCCGTCAAGAATCTGACCCTGGGTGTAGAGGCTTACAC
>JAXJBF010000112.1:0-11904 GCA_036303105.1 Peptococcaceae bacterium
ACCAGTTTGTTGGTGAAGAAGACTACAAGATGGGGACCGTGTTCACAGGCATTCAGAAACCAGAGATTGCCGAACGTTTCCAGAAAGCGAACGTCCTCACCAAGCCAACCTGCATGGATTGCTGGGCACGCTTCTATTGCAGCGGTGGCTGCCACGCCAACAACATCCGTTATGGCGGCAGCATCAACGAACCATACGCCTATGGCTGTGATCTGCAGCGCAAGCGCATTGAAGCAGCCATTTATGTGCAGACCGTGAAGCTGCTTGAAGGTGAAGGGAGCGAAGACTGATGGCACCACTTTTGCCTCCTTTTGCGACGCCAATTGAAAAGCCTCGCGTGGCGTTCCAGGGCATCGAAGGTTCTTTCAGTGACGGCGCCTGCATCAAGGTGTTTGGCCAAGAGGTGGATCGCACCGGTTTGTCACATTTTCAGTTTGTGGTTGAAGGTGTGGTCAATGGCGAGTACGATTATGGTGTTTTGCCGATTGAGAATTCCTCTACCGGCAGCATCAATGACGTGTATGATTTGCTTTATGAAAAGCCTTGCTACATTGTTGGCGAAACGGCGCTGGAAATCACTCAGAACCTCATGGCGGTGCCAGGCACCAAGCTGGAAGATGTAAAATTCGTCTATTCTCATCCCCAGGGATTGGGCCAAAGCCAGCGCTTTTTGCTGGAACATGGCATTGAAGCACGTCCATATGCCGACACGGCCATGAGCGCGCGCTACATTGCTGAAACCAAACCCGCCAACGGCGCTGCCATTGCATCCAAGCAGGCAGCAGAAGTGTATGGCCTGGACATCCTTGTGCCACACGTTAATTTCAATTATTCCAACATCACCCGTTTTGTGGTTATTCGACGTGAGCCAGAATTGAGTGAAAGCCAGAACAAGGTGAGCATTGTGTTCAAAACGGCACACCGTCCAGGGGCGCTGTTGGAAGCCTTGCGTTACTTTGCAGAAGGGCATTATGACATGAGTCGTATCGAATCACGTCCTGTCATTGGGAAGCCTTGGGAATACAGCTTCTACATTGACTTGCTTGGCCGTTGGGACGATGAGAAATTTCTGGAATGTCTGCGTCAGGTGCGTGATAAGACGGTAGATTTCCGTGTGCTCGGCACCTATGAAGCAGCAGAACAACATTATCTATAAGAGAAAGGAGACCAACCCATGAACGATCTCTTTTCAACGATTTCTGGTGTGGCAGAAGTGCGGCTCAATGAGCCGCTTTCCCGCCACACCACCTTTCAGATCGGCGGACCGTGCGATGTGATGGTGTTTCCTGAAACAGCGGAAGCACTGGCTGATATCATCCGTGTATGCAGCGAAGAAGATTTGATGTATTTTGTGCTTGGCAAAGGCAGCAACGTGCTGGTCAGTGATCAGGGCATTCGCGGCGTGGTCATATCCACAGAACGTTTGCAGCATCTGACTGTTGACGGCACCGTAGTGACTGCATCGGCCGGACTTTCATTGATCAATGTCAGCAAAGCTTGTGCTGAGCTTGGCCTTTCCGGGCTGGAATTTGCCAGCGGCATTCCAGGCAGCATCGGCGGCGCAGCGTACATGAACGCTGGCGCTTACGATGGTGAAATGAAAGATGTGGTGACGTCGGTGACCGTTCTTGATGAGAACGGCTTGATTCGTGATATCCCAGCAGAGGAGATGCGATTCAGTTACCGTCACAGCCGCCTCAAAGATGAGCCGCTCGTTTGCCTGGCAGTGACCATGCAGCTTGCATATGGTGATAAGCACGAGATTCTCGCAAAGATCGCCGATCTCAGCGAACGTCGCTCCAGCAAACAGCCATTGGAAATGGCCAGTGCTGGCAGCACCTTCAAGCGCCCAGCTGGCCATTATGCTGGACCGCTCATCATTGATGCGGGCATGCAAGGCTATCGCATTGGCGGCGCACAGGTCTCTATGAAACACGCTGGTTTTCTCGTCAACACTGGTGGAGCCACTGCTGACGACGTGATTCGTCTCATTCACGCGGTGCAAGCTGCTGTCTTGAGAAAATTTGGCGTACGTTTGGAAACCGAAGTACGATTCATTGGCGAATGGGACAATCATCCCCTCTATCACGAGATCATGATGGTGGACTAAATAAAAATAACAGAGTCGGGCAGGTCCCGGCTCTGTTTTTGCATAAAGTGGGCAGCTTGCGCATGCTATAGCAACCCGCTATCATAGAATCAGGAGGCGATCGAGATGGAAGAAAAGCGTTATCAGGAAATTGCCGCGCAGAGTGCGGTACTGTTTCCGCAGATTCAAGCTTTGCGGCGGCAGCTGCATCAGCAGCCGGAGCAGGGCTGGTTAGAAATTTGTACCTCTGCGCTGGTGGCAGAACGCTTGCAGACTTTAGGTTACGAGGTGCTTGTCGGAGAAGCTGTGACAGCAGATGCTCGTATGGGTCTGCCCGATCAAGCGGCCTGCGATGCAGCCTATAAGCGGGCACTGGCGGCTGGTGTGTCACCGGCTTTGGCGAAGCCTATGCGAGATGGCCGAACCGGTGTTATCGGCATCCTGCACTGTGGTGACGGTCCTGTGGTGGCGCTGCGGTTCGATATGGATGCACTGCCGCTTACAGAAAGCGATGATGGAGAACGCCAGGCCGTGCGCGAAAGGTATGTGTCGGCTCAGGCTGGCAGCATGCACGCTTGCGGACACGACGGGCACACCGCCATCGGCCTTGGTGTGGCAGACATCCTAGCCACTCAGCGCACGCAGCTGCACGGCACCGTGAAGCTGATTTTTCAGCCGGCGGAAGAAGGTGTGCGCGGCGCGGCAGCCATCGTTGAAAAAGGCCATCTCGACGATGTGGACGTGCTCCTGGCGGCCCACATTCAGGAGCGCGGCAACTTGGACGGTGATGTCATTCCAGGCAGCTGCGGTGCCTATGCCACCACAAAATTAGATGTCCATTTTCAAGGCCGAGCTGCCCACGCAGCCAGCGCACCTGAAAAAGGCCGCAATGTCATGCTGGCGGTGGCGGCAGCCATCACCAATCTTTACGCCATCCCGCGGCACAGCGGCGGCGCCTCGCGTGTGAACGTGGGCATCGTTCAGGCAGGCAGCGGACGCAACATCATCGCTGATGCTGCAGATATGGCCCTGGAAGTGCGCGGCGAAACCACGGCCATCAACGCCTACATGGAAGAGTACGCACGTCGTATTTTGCATGCTTCGGCAGCCATGCACGGCTGCGAAGTGACCATCGATAAACGCGGTGAAGCCTTCTCCCTCGCTAGTGATGATGCTTTGATGGCGCGTGTTCGAGACGTTTGTGCGGCGCTGCCGGATGTTGTGCTGGCTTCCCGCCCAGAACAGCATCTCAACGACAGCGAAGACATTTCCTACATGATGGCACGCGTGCAAGCCCATGGCGGCCAGGCCACCTTCATGCGCCTGCTCACAACCACCAGTGACGTGCCCCACGGCTGCCGCTTCGATTTCGACGAACACGTTCTGCAAACCGGCATGAGCGTATTCAGCGCCGTGACGATGGATTTGATGGGACGTCGATGATCCTGTAATCTTGCGTAATAATCATAGCATGACATGAGAAAGAGATATTTTGCATGTCAACCGTTTCCCGTTACAATGGAAGAAGAAAGGAGCGGATGCTATGCGTCGTGGAAAATTCTATTTATTGGTCCGCTGGTTGTTGGTGGCAGCATGTATGCTGTTATTAACAGGTTGTGGTGCCGATGCAGATAGGGCACATGAGGACGTTCAAATGAGCAGTACGGATGCAGAAGATGCTGTTGTTTCATCAACACGTGTGCTGGTGCAGGTAAACGGGCAGACATTTACGGCGGTTTTGGCAGATACAGCGGCAGCGGAAGCGCTTGCCGAACGCTTGGCAGAAGGCCCGCTGGTGCTTAATTTATCTGATTACGGCGGGTTTGAAAAAGTCGGCAGCTTGGGAATGCAGCTGCCAACCGATGATGCACAAACACAAGCAGGTCCTGGTGACATGATGCTTTACCAGGGCGATCAGATTGTCTTTTTCTATGGTACCAACAGCTGGCGCTACACCGCCCTGGGGCAGATCGATGATCTTGACGGCTGGGCAGAAGCGTTGGGTGATGGCGATCTATCGCTGACGATGCAACTGGCAGAATGAAAAAATCCCGAGTGATGAATCACTCGGGATTTTCTAGTTATAACACCTGGCTGATGTGCAGCACTTTCAGATCTTTGTAGCGTTCCAGCTTGCCGAGCTGCATGAGGCAGCTTGGGCATTCGGCAACGACAATGTCTGCGCCAGTGGCTTTGAAATCTTTGTATTTATTGTTGAGCACCTTGGCAGAGGTGGATGGGAAGTCGACCTGGAAGGTGCCGGCGCCGCCGCAGCACATGGTGGCATTTTCAGCTGGCAGGAAAGTAACTGCTTTTTCAAGCAGGGCCTGTGGTTCCTTGTTGATGCCCTGGCCACGATTGAGGTGGCAGGAAGCATGATAGGTGACACGCAGGTCTTTGTGTGGTGTTGGTTCATAGCCGACGGCATAGAGGTATTCACTCAGCCCCATGATCTTTTTGCTGAAAGCACTTGCTTTGTCACGCATGGTGAAATCGTCCGCAAAAAGCTCGCCGTATTCTTTGAGCATGGCACCGCAGCTGCCGCAATCGGTGATGATGAGATCGTAGTCTTTGAGGGCCTCAATGTTGCGTTTTGCCATTTTCTTGGCAAGTGGAATCATGCCGTGGGATTGCTGTGGCAGCCCGCAGCAGTCAACATTTGGCACTTCAACCTTGCGGCCTGTTTTTTCAATGAGCGCAATGGAAGCGTCGCTGGCGTTTTTGAAGAACAGCTTCATGGCACAGCCTTTGAAATAGGCGACGCGTTTCACTTTGCTGAGATCCACGGTGCACTTGGCTGCTGGTTTTGAGAATACAGCTGGGCCGCTGTGTTGCATGGACTCGGGCGCCGTGTGGTTGGCTGGCAGCAGGCCTCGGGTGAGGCGTGGAAACTGCAAAGTCTGTGCAGCGCCGATGAATGGGCGGCTCAGTGATTTCAACGGGCTGTTGGACATGAATCCGCCGATGAGACGATATTTTGGTGACAGACCGTGGTCTTCGCGCAGCCACTGACGCATTTCAATCATGGCCTGGTCGGTCATGACCTTGCCAGGGCAAACTTCCGTGCAGGCTTTGCAGAGCAGGCAGTAGTCGAGGGCGTGACGCAATGCTTTTTCGTTGCCGTCGAGCTTGTCCTCGAGCATGGCACGTACAATGGCGATCTTGCCGCGTGAGGTGGCACGGTCGATGCGATTGACTTTGTAGAGTGGGCAGACCGTGGTGCAGGCGCCGCAGCGGTCGCATTTATCTACAATGGCTCTGAGTTTTTCGTAATGTTGGTTCTTTTCCATGACGATCACCGATTGAAGATCTTTCCGGGATTGAGGATGTTGTTCGGATCAAGCGCCTTTTTGATCAGGAGCGATGCGTCAATCTCTTCTTTTTCCAGGGCAATATCAATGTAAGGCTGTTTCGAAATACCGATGCCGTGTTCACCGCTGAGCATGCCGCCGCAGTCCACAGCTGCCTGGAAGATTTCGCCGACACAGTCGTGAACTTTTTCGGGCACGCCTGGCTGACTCATGTCGCAGAGCAAGGATGGATGCAGGTTGCCATCGCCAGCATGACCGAAGATGGAGACTTTGAAGCCATAACGTGTGGCGATGTCAACAATCTTGGTGCAGATGGCTGGCAGTTCAGCACGTGGCACAGTGATGTCTTCACCGACACGGTCTGGGGCGAGGCTTTTGAGCGCTGTGCTCAGTTTGTTGCGCAAACTCCAGAGGTGATCACGTTCTGCATCGTCCTTGGCATGGGTGAAATCGAGGGCGCCATCTTTGCGGCAAACAGCTTCCAAGGTTGCCATATCGCTCTCGCAAATGTCAGCGGTATTGCCATCAAGGTCGAAGACGAGCATGGCACCGACGTCATCGCCGATAGGAAAATCGTTGAACTTGGCAGTGGCTTCGCAGCTCAGTTTGTCCATCAATTCGGCAGCCGTTGGGGTCACGCCGCTGATCAGGCAGTCGCCAACAGCAGTGCAGGCATCTTCGATGCTGCGGAAGGTGGCCATGGCGCTCTTAACAAATTTAGGACGGCCGATGACTTTGAGGGTGGCTTCGGTGATGATGCCCAAGGTCCCTTCAGAGCCAACAAACAGCTGGGTCATATTGTAACCGGTGACGTTTTTGATGAGTTTGCCGCCGGTGTGGATGACATCGCCATTGGCGAGCACCACTTCCAGCCCCAGGACATAGTCACTGGTAACGCCGTATTTTACAGCACGAATGCCGCCGGCATTTTCGGCAATATTGCCGCCGATGGTGGAGTATTTATAGGAAGATGGTTCTGGTGGATAGTAAAGATTGTGGTCCGCGCAGAAATCGTGGATTTCCTTTGTCAATACACCAGGTTGTACGCGCAGGGTCAGGTTCTTTTCATCGAGTTCGACGATTTTATTCATTTCATCGACCATCAGCACAATGCCGCCACGGACAGGAATGACGCCGCCGCTGCGGCCGCTGCCAGTGCCACGGCAAACAACAGGAATCTTATGGGTATTGGCATAGTTCATAAGAGCTGACACTTCTTCGGTGCTGTGTGCCTTGCAGACAAAATCTGGGGTTTCATCTGGATTCAGCGCTTCCGGAGAGGCATCATAGCTGTAGCCAAAGCAATCAACGGGTTCATGAAGCACGCGTTCTTTGCCAAAGATTTCGCGCAGTGCGTGCAAATGCGCTTCTTTGTTTTCGAGCATAGAAGGAATCCTTCCTTTCATTTTTGTAGTACAGTTTGTTTCTCCTGTTTGGTGCCTCTTATTATAGCACTCTGACCGAGAATTGACAGAAGTTGTGAGCAATTTTTTTTAAAACATTGCGCAAAAATCATATTCGCTCTATAATTGTGCTATAACAGTTTATATGATTAAAGGAGTTGTTTTCATGGAAACCCAATCCGTTTTCCTTCCATCGTACAGCATCGGTGGTAAAGATGTTTATAAAAAGGTGCCAGATATTTGCCGGGCTTATGGTACAAAAGCCATCGTCATTGGTGGTGAAAAAGCCATGGCTGCTGCAAAAGAAGATCTGCTCGCTGGTGTGGCTGGCAGTGACATCGAAATCACCGGCTTCCTCAAATATGGCGACGATGTTACCTACGAAGCTGCAGACGCCCTGTGTGCCAATCCGGATGTGCAGGCAGCTGATATGATCTTTGCTGTTGGCGGCGGACGTGCCACCGACACTTGCAAAACTGCCAGCGACAAGATGAACAAGCCATTGTTCACCTTCCCAACCATCGCTTCCAACTGCGCAGCCGTCACCCTTGTCTGTGTCATGCACAATTTGGACCGCAGCCTGGCAGGTTTCCACTATCGCAAAGAACCAGCGAAGCACTGCTTCATCAACCTTGACATCATCTCACAGGCTCCGCTTGAATACATCTGGGCCGGCATTGGCGATGCATTCAGCAAAGCCTATGAACCAACCTTCTCATCGATGAACGATGAGCTGGATCATTCCAACATGATCGGTGTTGACTTGGCAAAACACTGCGGCGAACCACTGTTCAAATATGCTGTTCAGGCGTACGATGACTGCAAGAACCATCGTGCCAGCGAAGCACTTAAGCAGATCGTGCTCAACATCATCATCACTGGCGGCATCATCAGCACCTTGATCGAAACGGAAAAATACAATGGAGCCATTCCGCACTCCATTTTCTACGGCACCACGCCAATTCCTGCCTGCGAACAGAACCATTTACATGGCGAAATTGTTGCCTATGCGTGCCTGCCACAGCTCATGCACGAACAGCGCATGGACGATTTCGAACGTCAGTTCAACATCAACCGTGCACTTGGCTTGCCAACAAGTTTGGCTGAAATTGATATCGCCATCGGCAGCGACGACTATGAAAAACTCCTTGATGGCACCATGGCAGACCGCTGCATGCAGTATCTGCCATACCCAATCAGCCGCGACGATGTGGACGATGCCATTCGCAAAACCGAAGACTATCACAACGCACATTGCGGCAACAACTGATTGACAGACATCCCTGACCATTTTGGTCAGGGATTTTTTGATTGATCAAATTTTTAAGAATAGCAATAATTATCAAACTCTATTGGCATCAAGGGAATATATGACGTATAATATAAAAAAACGAAGGAGGTCATCATAGTGGACTATGTAACATTAAACAATGGTGTCAAAATGCCTCTGGAAGGGTACGGCGTCTTTCAGGTGACCGATCCGGCAGAGTGCGAAAAGGTGGTTTTAGAAGCCATTTCAGTGGGCTATCGTTTGATTGACACTGCTGCTGCATATATGAATGAAGAAGGGGTCGGCCGCGCGATCAAGGCTTGTGGTGTTTCGCGCGAAGAACTCTTTGTCACGTCAAAGCTCTGGGTGCAGGATGCCAGTTACGAAGGCGCAAAACAGGCCATTCAAACATCGTTGGATAAACTGGGCTTAGAGTATCTTGATCTTTACCTGATTCATCAGCCGTTGGGCGATTACATGGGGGCGTATCGTGCCATGGAAGAAGCTTATGAAGCTGGAAAATTGCGTGCTATTGGTGTTTGCAACATGTATCCAGCGCGTTTGGCTGATTTCTGTGAGACCGTAAAAGTCATTCCAGCTGTCAATCAGGTGGAGCTGCATCCATTTTTCCAGCAGCCACAGGCACTGAAAACCATGAAACAATATGGCGTACATCCAGAGGCGTGGGGACCATTTGCAGAAGGTACTCATGGTATCTTTACCCATCCGGTACTTACGCGCATCGGTGATAAATATGGAAAGAGCGCAGCACAAGTTGCCTTGCGCTGGAACGTTCAGCGCGGCGTCACTGTTATTCCAAAATCCGTTCATCAAGATCGTATGAAAGAAAATCTCAACATCTGGGATTTTACCCTCAGTGATGAAGATATGGCAGCCATCGCCAAACTCGACATTGGTCATAGCGACATCGTCGACCATGACGATCCAGGCTACATCAAAACACTGCATAAATTAAAAATTCATTAATGGATTTTCAGCCAATCATTTCATACGTGGTGCGACAAACGAGGCCAGGCATACAGCATGTCTGGCCTCGTTTCTTATTTGTGCGAAGGGATGGCACAAGCAGCAACAGAAAAAAGATATAGGGAGCACGATCATTCAACGGCTACATATAAAAATTAACAATGTATACTTGTTCTTTACTATACATGACTGATATGGTATTATAGTCACATGTATACGAGGTATACTTATAATGTATTCTCCGATGAGATCATGCAACGTTATATTTTTTTAGTCGCAAAACGACTGCAATAAAAAAATAGTCATTTTATTGAGGGGATGTTATAACTTTGCAATGATGGGTTTTGGTTTCATCAACGAACGAACAGAAGGAGTGATTGTATTGACGTCATGTGATGGAACCCCTGGAAGAATCTGTCATGTTGAAACTCTTTTGAGAAGCATACATTTTTGTTGCAGCGATACAACGTACCATCTTTCCTTTAGCACTTAGTGAGGAGTAAAAGCAATGACAATTAGAAAAAACAGTATCATGGTCATCCTTGCTCTATGCATCATTTTTTGCATGGGCGTTCAGGGAATGGCCGCCTATGCATATGAGGGCAGCAATGCTTTGGATATGACGACAACGCATGATGAAGACATTGCACGAACAAGTCGGTCTGCCAATGAGTACCCAAACAATCAACTTGGATTTCATAATATCTTTTCTGCGCAAATGAAGGGTGAAATAAAAATAACTGGCAACACCCTGCAAATGCCTGACGAGCGCTACTATTCATTGGCTGCCATTGATTCCTATGGATCAACAGGGGTCGGTGGTCGTGGAAGTTCACAAAATAACAATCTCTACATGGGCCCACTTGATAAGGACAGTGATTCGCAGACGCGCAATTCTTCCGCTGCCGATGTACAAATCAAAGCAGGCGCCAAGATTGAAAAAGCATTTCTGGTGTGGGGTGGTTCTTCTGCCCCGGGCGATACCACGAATGTACAAGGGAAAACATCAGGAAAAACGCCGCAAGAGCCACCATTGGCTGCTAACGAAGACGATGTGCAGAAGGGGCCGGTGATCAAGTTTAAGACTCCGGCAATGGATGCTTATACGACAATCCAGCCTGTTGAATTCAATCGCATCAGTACATATAAAAAAGACTACACTGCCTACGCTGATGTGACAAAATTGGTTCAAGAGGGCGGCGCTGGCACTTATTGGGCTGGTGATCTGCCGTTATCTACCGGTTATGATACTTATGGCGGTTGGTCTCTGATCCTTGTTTTCAAGGATGATACCTGTTCGCAGAATGATTTAAACGTCTTTTTTGGCCATAGAATCATTGATAGCAAAACGATTGCTGAGATTCAAATCAACAACCTCATGACACCACCTACAGGGCCGGTTCATACCAGTATTGGGATGGTGATTTGGGAAGGCGATCAGGCTGGAAGCGGGGACTATATTGAAATCGCAAAAGATGCCGACAGCACACACAGAAAAATTTTTGATGCATTGAACACTGAAACAAACATGGCGGGTTCAGCCGTCACCTATAAAGGGGCAGTGGTGCAGGACCGTCAGCCTGCCTATACCAATACCCATGGTATGGATGCAAAAGTGATCGAATTGACAAATTTCATGGAAAACAATCAACGATCCATGCATCTCCGAGCTGGCAGCGCAGGGGATATTTACTATCCAACCATTTTTACAACCGAGATCGAGTTGTATAAGCCTCAGGTTGTGGTTAAAAAATCCTTGAAAAACATTACCCGACCAGAAGCGAAAACCGCGATGCCAGGTGATGTTCTTGAATATACCATTCATCTGAAAAATACAGGATACGACACAGCGACTCAAAACGTTGCAACAGATGCTTTGCCGAACAATGTGGATTACATCGCCGAGAGCGTCAAAAAATTAGATGGTGAAAATTGGCTGTCAAAGACAGATGCAGCCAATGATGATGAGATTAACTATAATAATACAAATAAAACACTAACCTTTTATTATGGTGATCACGCAACCGCAACGACAGGTGGCACCTTGGCTTATGAACAAGAGACCACGTATTCTTATCGCGTCAAAGTCAATGATGCAGAAGGATTCGATGCTGTCACCAATACAGTTGTAGCAGAGTATTCCGGATCAGGTGGAGATAAAGAAACAGGCGGCAGCAGCAGTGATAAGAGTACCGTGCCATTTGAACCGTCTAGCCCGGACTTGACATTCACCAAGAAGGCTGACAAAGAAAGCCTGAACCTGGGGGATGTTATCACCTATACCTTCACCGTTAAGAACACCGGGAACGTGACTCTGAACAATCTCACCTTAAGGGACCCAATGGAAGGGCTGAGCGATGTGAAGCTGGCCAAGAACGAGCTGGCACCAGGTGAAAGCACAAGCGGAACAGCCACCTACACCGTCACCCAGGTCGACGTGGACAAAGGACAGGTAGAAAACACAGCAACCGTAACCGGCATGCCGCCAGCAAAAGACGGCGGCACACCACCGGCGCCGATCACAAAAACCTCGACCGTAAAAGTGCCGAGCGATCCAAAACCGGACTTTACATTCACCAAGAAGGCCGACAAAGAAAGCCTGACTCTGGGCGATGTCATCACCTATACCTTCACCGTTAAGAATACCGGAAACGTGACCCTGAACAATCTCACCTTGAAGGACCCAATGGAAGGGCTGAGCGATGTGAAGCTGGCCAAAAACGAGCTGGCACCAGGTGAAAGCACAAGCGGAACAGCCACCTACACCGTCACTCAGGCCGACGTGGACAAAGGACAGGTAGAAAACACAGCAACCGTAACCGGCATGCCGCCAGCAAAAGACGG
>JAXJBF010000113.1:0-28998 GCA_036303105.1 Peptococcaceae bacterium
ACCCATATGAGGAACGAAAATTGGCAAAATCACGCGTTTCATTGCAGCGCGTCCATCGGCGGCAGCTCGCCAAATTTAATCAAGGCCGCCAGTGCCGCTTCTCGTTCAGCCAGCTTCTTTGATTTGCCCCAGCCCTGGCCGCAGGATTCACCATCGACCAATACTTCCACATGAAAATCACGATTGTGGGCCGGTCCTCGCTCTTCCAAAAGTTCGTACGTGATGGTATGATCGGGTTCCTGTTGAATATATTCTTGCAGGCGTGTTTTATAATCTCCGTAATAACCGCCTTTCACCATATCAATGGTGCGCTCCAGATACTTAATCAGCACTGGTTTCAGCACTTCGATGCCGCAGCTTAAATAAATCGCACCACACATGGCCTCCCAGGCATCCGCTAAATTAGATGGGCGCATAGCGCCACCGGTCGCTGCTTCCCCACGGCCCAAAAGCAGATACTCATTCAGTCCCAGTTTACGAGCTGCGTCAGCCAGGGCATCTTCACACACAAGGCTCGCGCGCATCTTGGTCAGTTTGCCTTCATCATCATTAGGAAAAGTATGAAAAAGATATTCCCCCATAATCAAATCAACGACAGCATCGCCCAAAAATTCCAGCCGCTGATTGTCGGCATTCAGATGATGCTCCATCGCATAAGATGGATGTGTTAATGCGATATCAAGTAACTGTAAATCAATTTTCCCAATGCTCAGCTTATGGGTCAGACCGCCGAGCACACGTCTTCGTTCTTGCTCCATTTCGTTCGCTCCTCATGTCACAGATAGTTTTATTTTACACGACATCACACAGCCGTGCAAGGTGGAGTGCCTCTGTACAAATTCACCACAGCACGGTATAATACCGGTAGACAGGAGGAATATAGAATGAAAATCGCTTTACCAACCAGAGACGGTCGCATCGACGACCATTTCGGTCATTGTGACCATTACACCATTGCTACTGTTGAAAACGGTCAAGTCACCGCTACCGAAGATCTGCCATCCCCACAGGGTTGTGGCTGCAAATCCGACATCGCCCCAACCATGGCACGCATGGGTGTGCGCATGCTCCTCGCCGGCAACATGGGCGACGGTGCCAAAAATGTGCTCAACGCCAACGGCATTCAGGTGATCCGCGGCTGCAGCGGTCCAATTGAAGACGTATTGGCCACTTATCTTGCAGGCAATCTCGTTGACAATCAGATCGCCTGCGATCACCACGACTGTGACCATCATTGATCGCTGCGTACGATCGATAATAAAAAAACGCCAGAGAGACGTGCATCTCTCTGGCGTTTTTTTACTGCTCGCGAATCGGGAAATAAATCTCTGTTTCCCATTCCTCTGGCTGCAACGTATCAAACTGTGTTTTGCGATAAAGCTCAAATGGCGCACCATTCCAGGCATAGCCATTGTTTTCGATCCAGACGACAAGCGCTGCATACGCATCAGACAGCGTCGAATACGCCCCTTTATGCACGGTCATTGCGCAGCGCTGACCGCCAATGACCTTGTCCGCCTGCTCTGCTTCCTGAATGCCCACAAACAACTCGATATCTGATGCCTCTGGATGGAACACCTCGTCAAAATACATCGCACCCGTCAAACCCGTCGGCGTAAGATGTGCTTTGGCAACACGTTCAAAAATGCTGCTGTAGTAATTGCCAAACTCTGCCACGCCCATCGTTTGACGACTGGCGCACACAGTGATCGATGGCGCCGTTACCAACGCTACATTGTAATGTTTCTGATAATCCATGATATCTCCGGTCCTTTCAAAGTTTTCCACATGTGCCGCCAGCTCCTGGCCAATGAGCGTCAGCGCATGCTGCTGTTGTTCAAGAATGTGCGCCTGCCTGCGCAGCGTCATCAAGCGCACCCTATCATCGCCGCAATCGAGGAACAAGCGAATCTCCTCCAATGACATGCCATAGCGTTTCAGCCGCCCTATCAACAGCATGCGTTCCAGCTGCGCCTGATCATAATAGCGATAGCCTGTCACCGCATCCACCTTCTTTGGCGTCAGCAAGCCGATCCTGTCATAATGATGCAGCGTCTTCACACTCACCTGGCAAATCTTTGAAAATGCTCCAATGGTTAACATCGTCGTTCCTCCTCTATATTTGAATGATCCGGATCTATGATCAGTATAGTCTCTGTCCCAAGGGGAGAGTCAAGCAGCATCTGCAATTTTTTCAAAGCAGCAGACACACCGTCAGTGTATTGTCTTGCAAAGCGAAATGAGCGCTATTCTTTGGTATGCAAAAAAATGGCTGCTTCCAAAACCAATGCCAACGAAAGTGGCACCATCAGCATCGGCCAGCTGCCGATGCCCATCGCCACAAGCAGCATCATACCCGGCACAAGATATTTACGGGGATGATGCCACAAATCGCTTTCGAGACGCCATTTTTTCAGCGGCCAGCGCCACTCCAGCCAAACGTTGGCCACAGCACTTTGCAGTGCCACATAGACAGCCAACAAAAGCATAAGCCCCGTCACGCCGCCATGGACCACCTGCCAGCTGATCAAAAACAGCGCCTCACAACATAGCGCACTGGCAAAAAGCAGCGCAACATACGGCAGACAGAAACAGCGCCGCTGTCGCGGCAATGTGCGCACCGCCGTTTCTAGGGCCGGGTCGCAGGACAGCAAAATGCACAAGGGAGTGTTCAGCGTCAGCAGTGCCAAGCCAAGCGGCACCATCACCGTGCCATCACTCAACGCGTGAAGAATCAGCGGCATCGCCAGCGCCAGCACCCATAATGCTGCTGTGTTGACCAGATAATTTTTATGCGCCCATAAATATCGGCAAAAATAATGCAGCATCCATCCTTTTCGCACACTATGCCGACAGGCTCTGCCATCCGCCTCCTGCTGCAAAAATGCCTGCGCGTCCACGCGTTTTAAGAGCCAACAAGCTGCGAGCGCACTGATGCCAAGCAGCACCATGCACCATTCATCCGCGTTCAGCCACCATACCCCGCCAGCCAAAAGCAAAAACCACGGCAGCAGGACCCAGCCGTTCCGGCGCCAAGCCGTCAACAACGCGGGCAATAGGACGCCGTTCACAGCACAGATCAGCGCCACAAGCAGCGTTTTTTCCTGCCAGTCTAGCACTGCCAGCATCAGTGCAAGAAGCGGTGCTGTTTTGGTCAGCAGCACGTACGCTGCCAATGCCGACACATAACCATAAACCAACGCGCCATTGTCCACAGGCAGCATCAGCAGATGCCGCAGCTGCACCGATTGCGCCTTTGCACGCAGCGCATGCAGCATGACACCGGCACTGAATAAGCCCGGCATCAAACAAAATAAAAAGGACGCTGCCACTATTTGCAGTGCCAACGGCGACAGCACACCATAGAGGAGCAGGCAAACGATCAGCGATTGCCAAAGCCGCCGCCCGTGCGCCCCAAAACAAATCCTCGCAAATATCCTAAAACTGCCCATGGTTCAACGCCTCCCGAATGGCCTGTGCTTCCATCGTCGACGGCTCAAACTGCCGTGCAATGCCTCCATCCGCCAATACAAGCACGCGATCCGCCGTTAAAGCCAGGCTTTCAAGCACGTGTGAGGAAAAAAACACCGTTCCGACAGCACGATAAGCTTTGATTTGCTGGTACAAAAATTCGGTGCTTTGAAAGTCCAGCCCATTCACCGGCTCGTCAAAAATAAGCAGCGGCAATTCCAAGGCAAAGGCTGTGATCAGGAATACTTTTTTTCGATTGCCTGTTGAAAGCGCGCAAAGCATCGTGTCTGTATACGCAGCAAAATGAAACCCCTCCACCAGCTTTTCAACATCCGGCACTGGAATGCGATAAGCTGCACACACATAAGCCATGTATTCTCTGAATGTGAAATATTGAAAGGCCTGGTCCTCTGCAAAGACCACATAACGCTGCCGCTTGAACGCTTCATCGCGCACCGCCAAAGGTGCAGCGTGAAAATTCAAAGCATCGGCGCGAAACGTTGGCAACAGCCCAGACAATGCTTTGATCAACGTCGTTTTTCCAGACCCATTCAAACCAATCAATCCCACCACTTCGTGCGGCTGCAGCGTAAAGGAAAGATCGCGCAGCACGAGCCGCTCCGCCTCGTACCACGCTGTGAGTTTTTCCACTTTGAGCAGCGTATTCATTGCTGCCCGTCTCCCTTCTTCCAAAGGGTATACGCTGAATACAAAAACGTTGTACTCATAAAAAGAAAGAGCAGCACCCCTGGCAGATTCATCGTCACTGCACTAAAAATCAAACATCCTGCAAAAACAATGCCCATGGTTAATCGAAAATAAAAATGACGCATGATGGATTCCTCCTTTATTGTTCTTCTTGGGTCCATCATAACAAAGGACAAGCCTCTCTGCGCAAATGTCCGCAAACGGTCGATTTTTGGCCGCGAAAAAGCCACAGGCACTTATTCGCCTGTGGCTTTGCATGATGCACGATCAATCGCTTCAAACGACAGCGTCACAACAGCTGTAAAAGTCCCCTTCTCGTAGGCTGTCTGCACCACACCATCATATTTTTCTGCCGCTGATGCTGCGCTCTTTAAGCCCCAGCCATGTAAATCGCCCGTCTTTGCAGAGTGCAGCGTGCCATTTTCTATCTGTGGCGGCAGAGCGCTGTTCTCAACCTTGATGACAATCATCTGCTGAATGCGTCGAATTTTTAACCGAACGAATGGCGCATCATTCACTTGCTGTGCCGCTTCCAGCGCATTGTCCAGAAGATTGCCAAGAATGGCGCAAAGATCTGCGCCACGCAGCGTTGTAAAACGCGGAAATTCCACTGCCGCTTCGAAGTGCACGTCCAGCGATTCGGCCAACGCCACTTTGCTGTTAATCAGATAATCCACGGTATCATCGCCGGTCCATCTTTTGCTGCTCAGATGATGGATCGGCGCCTGCAGTTCATCAAGATACGTCAACGCCTCCTCACGCTTATCTTGTGCAAGCAGCTGCCGCAGCACACCCAGATGGTTGTGTAAATCGTGGAACAACTTGGCATTGGCAGCATACGTGCGCTCGAGCATCGCATATTCACGTTCCGCACTCTCTGCCTGCAGCGCACGCAGCGCTGTCAGTTCCTTTTCGTTTTCCACCTGCCGCTGCATGAGGAACATCAAGACCCCCATCATGAGAATGAGCGAAAGCAGCAGCCATTGGTCAAGCGTATCACCATCAATCGTCAGATATGGCTGCTCCGACAAGGTAACAACAGCGACAAAACCAGCAATGACCACAACATCCACAATCGTCATCGCTTCTCGGCGTGTACAGGTCGGCTTTTTCCAGATATACAACACCAATGCAGCCAGCGCCACATGAAACACTCCTCCTGCCGCCAGGCCTTGCAGGGTGGTCCCATCCAAGAATTGAAACGAATGGAAGCACACTGCCAGCCAAGCTGCCAAAATAAATCGCCACAAAGCCGTCGCCAAGGTATAAAAGAAGGCCACAAAAAGGGAGGAGCGCCAGCGGCAGCTCTGCCACCGGTGCACGCAGAACGCGAGCAGCGCAGCTTCTAAAATTACAGCATAGTAATCTGGCATCGGCAACACTGCCAATACAGTGCACAATACCCCAGCGCCGATTATTGCTGTCAACCATTCTCGGCCCTGAGGTAGCGCCAAACGCAGCAGCCGCGTCATCACATAGACCCCCGCCAGCACACGCAGACACATTGCCAGCATGTCTAAGACCACCCATCCACTCATAGTTTGCTTCCCCAGTAAGTATTGAGCGTACGTTTCACATCCTGTAAATGGCTGCGGCTGATCGGCAGGCGTGTGCCATTGCTGAGCACCGCAAAGCCATCCTTCACCTGCATAACGTGAATCAAATTGACGATCATTCCGCGATCGATATAAATGAACTCTTCAGCATTCAAACGCTCCATCACCTGCTGCAGGCTCGTGCGTTCCAGGCTCGCTCCATCTTTGGTGATAAAGCACACGTTTTTCCCTTCCCGGGCAATGTAGAGAATGTCCTTGTACGGCAGTTTTTCCAGACGGCTGGCTGTTTGGATGATGTAGCTGCGGCCCTCCTCCAGCATAATCAGCTGCGCCGCATCCTGCACCGCCTGCGGCAGCCGCTGGTCCAGCTCCTGTTTTGGCACATAGCGAAAAATGTTCAGCGCAAAGGCGTCGATCGCATATTCAACATGCGACGTGATAAAAATCACCCGCACCTGCGGCAGCAGCGGCGTGATCTTTTCCACCAGTGCCATCCCATCCACGCCAGGCATCTCAATATCCAATAAAATCAAATCATAAAAATAACCATCGTCACAGATATCCGCCAGCAAATTCTCACTTAATGTGTAAGTGGTCACCGCTGCCGCAGCACCCATTGCCTGCAGCGCTGTCTCGGCCAGTGCTCGATGCGTTTCTACTGCCTGCATCTCATCATCACAAATTGCAAGTTGAATCATTTTTTCGGCGTACCTCCTTCTTCTTCACCATTGTAGCCCACGCATCAACTGTCATGCAACGAAAACCCTTAACGCCTTTCCTCTTATATTTTCTTCACATATCTATATCGACATACACATCTATTTCTCACGCGTGGACAAAACTTTCTCCACAAAAAACCAATTTTCTTAAAACTTTTTCTTGACAATCTCTTTTTTATCCCATAGAATGAATTCAAACCAAAGATGTGGAAGTAAAACCAGCACACGGTTGTATAGCGAGTCGGGGATGGTGGAAGCCTGATGGATACGCGCTGGCACAATGGGCCACGGAGGGCACTGTGAAAAGTTCGCTTAGTAGCAGTTGACGTTACACCCGCGTTAAGGGCGAGGGATGTGTTGGCATCCTGCATGAGGTGAGCGCATTGCGCTAAATAAGGTGGTACCGCAGATTATTCAACATCTGTCCTTGTAACAGGACAGGTGTTTTTTTATTACCGTCGGTCCCCCACTTCTGGCAAACCAACAAAATTAAATTGGAGGGATTTCCTATGAAAAACAAAACTTTTAAGAAACTCGTTGCTTCTGTTCTTGCAGCCTCTATGCTTGTTGCCTTTGCCGGTTGTGGTGATGGATCCGATTCTTCCAGCGGATCATCCTCCAGTGCAGCTGCTGAAAACAGCGATGTAAAAACCGTCGCCATCATTCAGGCACAAGATAACCCTGCCTTCGACGATATGCGCGAAGGGTTGATTGAAGAACTCGAAGCCAAAGGCTATGGCGAAGACAAAGTAAAGATTGAATTCCAGAACGCCCAGGGCGATGCATCCAACCTAAACACCATCGTGCAGAATCTCGTCACCGAAGGTGTGGATGTGCTGGCACCGATTGCCACTCCTGCAACCCAGGCCTGTGTCGCAGCTGGCAGTGACATTCCAGTGTTCTTCACCGCTGTCAGCGATCCTGTTGCAGCTGGCGTCATCACCGAAATGGAACATCCGGACAAAAATGCTACCGGGACCAGCAACGCCATCCCAGTCGAAGACATTTTCGCTCTTGCTGAAAAACTTACCCCAGATGTGAAATCTTACGGTTTCATCTACAACACCAGCGAAGACAACGCTGTTTCCACCGTTGAAGCTGCAAAAGCTTATCTTGACGAAAAGAACATCAGCTATGAAGAAGCAGTTGTCACCAATTCCTCTGAAGTTCAGCAGGCTGCCCAAAACCTCTTCCCTAAAGTAGACGCTGTCTTCATTCCAAATTCTGCCATGGTTCAGAGTGCAATGGCGCTCGTCAGCGATGTTGCCATCGAAAACAAAAAGCCTACCTACTCTTGCAGTGCAGCCACTGTTGAAGCAGGTGCCATGGCCACCGTTGCAATGAGCGATAAAGAAATTGGTGCTGCAACCGCAGATATGATCATCCAATACCTGGAAGGCACCGCTGTTGAAGATATCCCAGCTGTTGTGTTCCCAGCCAGCGATGAAGTGCTCAATGAAGATGTGATTGCTGCCCTCGGCATCACCTTCCCAGACGGTGCCACCGATAATGCCACCTTTGTAAAAACCAGCACTGGTGACGAAGAATAATTTTGTAACAAAAGGAGATGTCATTTTCTCATGACGCTGTTTATTGGTAGCCTGCAGCTTGGCCTGA
Organism: Peptococcaceae bacterium; assembly: GCA_036303105.1. Classification (GTDB taxonomy): domain Bacteria; phylum Bacillota; class Peptococcia; order Peptococcales; family Peptococcaceae; genus UMGS1590. The sequence continues at coordinate 8,072 of JAXJBF010000113.1, forward strand.
TTTATGGATTCCTGGCCATAGGCATTTACATTTCATTTCGTATCATGAATATTCCGGATCTGACCGCCGAAGGTAGCTTTACCTTCGGCCTGGTCGTGTCCGCTGTCTGTGCTGACGCTGGTCACCCCATCCTCGGCATTCTCTTGGCATTGATTGCTGGTGCTGTGGCAGGTGTGGTCACAGGCGCATTGAACGTGTATCTACGCATTCCGGCCATCCTCGCTGGTATTCTTACAATGAGCGGCCTCTATTCTGTCAATCTTTTAACGATGGACAGCAAATCCAACCTGACCCTCATTGGCACCGATACCATTTTCAGCCTTATTGCGCCAATCTTTGGTGATGATCTCGACATGGCAAAAACCATGGTCAATCTGATTCTTGTCGCCTTGATCATTTTCCTGATTTATACCTTCTTCAAAACGCGCATTGGTCTCTCGATTCGTGCCACAGGGGACAATGAATACATGGTGCGCGCCTCATCCATCAACATCAGTGTGACAAAAATCCTGGCGTTGGCACTGAGCAATGCCATCATTGCCCTGTCTGGCGGGATTCTCGCTCAATATCAGCAATTCGCAGATATTTCCAGCGGGGTTGGGATGCTGGTCGTCGGTCTGGCCTCTGTCATCATCGGGGAAGCCTTCCTGGGGCAGCGTGGCATTCTCTGCGGCCTCTGCGCCGCTGTGCTTGGGTCCATCATCTATCGTTTGCTGATCGCCCTCGCTTACCAGACCAACATTTTCCCATCAGCAGCATTCCGTCTGCTCTCAGCAGTCATTGTTACCATTGCGCTGGCCATCCCAGCCATCAAACAGCTCATTGATATGTCACGAAAAAGAAAGGAGAATCTCAGCCATGCTGACTTTGACTAAACTGACGAAAACATTTTCGACTGGCTCCGGCTATTCCCACAAAGCACTGGATGGGCTTTCTCTTAACGTTGACAAAGGCGATTTCATTACCATCGTTGGTTCAAACGGTGCTGGGAAATCCACCTTATTCAACGCCATCTGCGGCGACTTTTTCGTAGATCGTGGCCGCATCGAACTAGAAGGAAAAGACATCACCTATATGCCTGCACATAAGCGTTCCCGCATCATCGGTCGTCTCTTCCAGGACCCATTGCGTGGCAGTGCACCAAACATGACCATCGAAGAAAATCTTGCCTTGGCCTACACCTCCGGCCGCATTGGGCCACTGCGTTTTCCGCTCTCCAAGAAAAACCGCGACATTTTCCGCGAACATCTTGCTCGCTTCGGCATGGGCTTGGAAGACCGCGTCAATGTTAAAGTCGGCACCTTGTCCGGCGGCCAACGACAAGCTCTGGCACTCGTGATGACCACCATTGTCGTGCCAGACATCCTGCTCCTGGACGAACATACAGCTGCTCTTGACCCGGTCAGCGCGGAAACTGTCATGCGTTTGACCAACGATATTGTGGCAGAAAACAACATCACCACTCTGATGATTACGCACAACCTCGAAAGCGCGCTGCACGTCGGTAACCGCACCATTATGATGGACAGCGGCAAAATCATTCTCGACATCAAAGGTGAAGAACGCGCCGGAATGACCGGACAAGACATCATGCAGTACTACAAAAACGCCAACATCATGCTTGCCGATCGCATGCTGCTGACGCGTTAAAACCATCTCATTTACAGCAAAGAGCCAGACAGATCATTACCTGCCTGGCTCTTTTTATTTGTTGCTGCGTTTCCATAGCCAATTTCCTATCGGCAATAAGACCAATAACAGCACCAACCACTGAGGCAAATCCGGCATGCTTCATCCTCCTTTTCTACCACTCATGCGGCAACCCATGCCACCACTGCACACGCCACCGCAAGCAGAAACGCAAAAATCACTCTGCGAGCAGACGCATGATACAGCTGTGTTGGGGCATCAATGTTATATCGAATTGTCACCTCATCGCCAATCTGAGCGTATCCTGGCACATGAACACGATTCTCAGAAACATACGTGTGTGCCCCCACCTTATAACGAACCGTTGCCCACTTAGCCCAGTAAATCAATTCAAGTGTTTGGATAGAGCCTATCACCGTTGCACTATGACGTCGCTCCATCAATAAACGTACGCCATTAAGCAGCGCAAAAATCAGCGCCAACACTGCTACAATCAACAGAATCAAAACATCGTTACTCATAAGCTCACTTCCCTCATGCCAACTCTGCACAGCGATAAAAACGTACTGACACAAAAGCCGAAACCACTAAGATACACAGCGCCAGTATCGCCATGCATAATGCCAATAGTGTTGTCGATACTTGTGCAAGGGACACTGGCACCGCCAATCGATCCATCTTCAGCAAGGCAGGCAGAATAAAAGGCGACGCCATAATGATCACAACAAAAGCAAATTTTGTTCTTTCGTAACCAAAACGATATTGCACTGGCAAATAAATGCCAACAAAGCAAGCGAGCACCAAGAGTGTCCCAGCAGCCATCATTCCATTAAGCGAACCCAGCTGAGAAAAAAACAAGGTTTCAATAAAAAATACAAGCGCACATACTGCAAATATGACCAGACAAAAAACATATTTTGACAAAACCATCTGTGTACGTGAGTACGGTGCTGCATTTAATAGCATGGCCGCGTGTTGATACTGAAACTCTTTCAAGGACACATATTGCAACAGCATACAGACAGCAAAGATTTCAGCCAAAACAAACCCCAATGTGCCAGCATACTGTGGCACACGCCAGAGCATCAATGGTGGAATCAAGATAGAAACCACGAGCATCAACAGTACGTATTTTTTTACAATCATAAAATCTTTCTTGACCAAATGAAGCAGCATCAAGCCACACCTCCTTTAATATGCCCCAGCATAACATCTTCAATCGTTGGACGTTCCACCACCAAGCCTGGAAACGCTGCCATCAATTCCTCTGCATGACTTGTCAAACCAGAAAAGCCGAAAGCCGTTTCCTCCAACGTCATGAATTTTTGACGCACAGCATCAGTGAGCATCGCGCGATCTCCTTTCACGATGCGATGCTTCTCAAGCAGCGCATCTTTTTCTTCTTGAAAAAGGATCTTGCCATGATCGATCATCACCAACATATCTGCGACCTTGTCCAGATCTGACGTAATGTGTGTAGAAAACAGCACACCTCTTCCGCCTTTCTCCATATACTCTCGCAGCAAATCGAGAAACTGGTGACGCACCAATGGGTCAAGCCCGCTCGTTGGCTCATCCATGATGAGCAGCTCTGCCTGATGCGAAAGGGCTAAGGCCAGCGCAAATTTCATTTTCATGCCTGTCGATAAAGTCTGAATGCGCTGCTTTGACTGCAAAGCAAATCGTTCCATATAATAACGAAAATCTTCTTCGCGCCACGTTGAATAAGCCGGCGCAACGACAGACTTCATTTCCTGCAACGTCAATTCCTCATAAAAACATCCATGGTCCAATACCACTCCGATACGATCTTTTACCTCCTGTGCATGGGCTGCCGCGTCCATGCCAAAAATCTGAACGCTGCCGCTGCTCCGTTGCGTCAATCCTAAAATGGCGCGCAAAGTCGTCGTTTTCCCTGCGCCATTGGCACCAATAAACCCGGTGATGCAGCCTTCCGGAATAGAAAAAGACACATTGTCCAGCGAAAAGCCACCGAACGTCTTACACAGCTCAGTAACCTGTAATACCGTTTCCATATTCACCCCTCCTCATACAATATATCCATCATGGCAATCAATTCTTCTTTACTGATCGACAAGGTCTTTGCCAACGTAATCATTTCCTGCATTTTTTCTTCGACCAACCGACGTTTCGATTCCCTGAGCAATTCTACGTTCCCCGCAGAAACAAAGGTTCCCACGCCAATCTGACTGGTAACAAAGCCTTCCTTTTCAAGCTCATCATACACACGGCGAATGGTTAAAACGCTGACCTTCAATTCATTGGCAAAGGAACGAATCGACGGCAGCGGTGCGCCTTCTGTTAACTCTTCTTTCAGAATCGCATCTTTGATTTGATCTTTAATCTGTTGATACAATGGCTGACCGGACGCATTGGATAGAACAATTTTCACTGCATCGATGTCTCCTTTCGTAAGTGTGATGTTCTTATATGCACAGTATATACACACTACACGCTCTTGTCAACCTAAAAAAAGAATTGCCAAGCTCTGCTACTTGCACTATTATAGAATAATATATGATGACTATACTGAGGGAGGATCTCATTCATGGAGCAACTGAAACAACGCATTTTACGGGACGGTGTCGTAAAACCCGGCAACGTTCTCAAAGTTGACAGCTTTTTGAACCATCAAATGGATATCGCTTTTATTAGCGAGATCGGCAAGGAATTTAAACGCCGTTTTTCCGGAGCACCAATCAATAAAATTCTAACAATTGAAGCCTCTGGCATTGGCATCGCTTGCCTCGCTGCGCAACATTTCAACGTACCTGTCGTATTCGCAAAGAAATCGCAGAGTATCAATCTTGACGGTGATCTTTATCATTCTAAGGTGGAGTCATTCACTCATAAAAAAGTCTACGATGTTGTTGTTAGCAAGAAATTTCTCGGTCCTAATGATCATATTCTGGTCATTGACGACTTTCTGGCAAATGGCTGCGCTTTACAAGGACTGATCGAAATCATCGAAGCATCTGGCGCTACCCTTGAAGGCTGTGGCATTGTCATTGAAAAAGGTTTTCAACACGGTGGCGACCGACTGCGTGAGCGCGGCATCCGTGTGGAATCACTGGCCATCATCGAAAACATGACCAACGACAGTCTGACCTTTCGCGAATAAAACTGGCATTTAATCTGAACCTATCAATCATTTCAAAGCTGGCTCTTTTAATAAGGCCAGCTTTATTTTATGATAAGCCAAGATAAAAACGAAGGAGTGATTCCCGATGAATCAAAAAACAAAACAACTTGTACTTACCGCTCTCTTTGCCGCTTTAACCTGTGTCGCCACCATGGTGATCCGTATTCCTGTACCCAGTACTGGCGGCTATATTCATCCCGGTGACGCCCTGGTCATTCTCTGCGGTATTTTTCTTGGTCCTGTCTACGGTTTTCTAGCTGCAGGCATTGGTTCAAGCATGGCAGATTTTTTCGGCGGCTATTTTTTCTATGTCCCTGCCACCTTTTTGATCAAAGGCCTCATCGCCTGCCTTACTGCACACGTCTACCATCACGTGGTGCATTTTCCAAAAGGACGTATCATCGGAGTGGTTCTCGGCGGCATCATTGATATGCTACTTGTCGCCGGCGGTTACTTCGTCTTTGAATTTTTCTTTTATGGCTGGGGAGCAGTGGCCAGTGTTATTCCTAATCTTGTCCAAGGTCTCAGTGGCCTTATTATTGCCCTTGTGCTCTCTCCTGCTCTTACTGCATTGCCAAATGATAGGATTCAGCAGCGTCTCGGTCACAGCTAAAAATACAAAAGGAACATGATCCCAGCAAAAAAGGATCATGTTCCTTTTTTAATTTTCAATTGTCAGCGTCATGCCGACACCTACTTCGCCTACTGGCAGCCGCTCCAACATCTTTGCTTTTGCTGTGAGTGACACACAATGGCAAGGATAACAAAGCTTGAGTTGCTGCACAGTCAGATAATCTATTGTTTGTGCCAAACGTGCGTCATCTGAAAAAAGATGAAAGCCACCAATAACGCCAAGCACCCGTTCTTCATCACAAATTTTTTTAGCGTACTCAATGATGTTACAAATGCCGCTGTGTGAACAACCGGTAATCACAAAGATGCCCTCATTGCTCCTATACACCAACGCACTGTCTTCGGTCACCGTATCTGGCTCCCATTGCCCTTCGCGCTGCCGCTCACCCATCGCATAGGACACTTCAAAGGACAATGTGCGCGGAATTTCTCCAAGAAAAATTAGGTGTTCAGTCAACCAAACTGGTGCCACGCTCGGCCGATAATCCGTGTATGCCACAATTTCATCTGCATTGTATGGTGCACCAATATCCAAACTGCCGCTGCGCTTAGGCAAAAAACACGCTGGATGCGCAATCAACGGTATCTGCCTCAGATCATATTGTGCAAACAGAGCTGGCAGCCCTCGTGTATGATCATCGTGTCCGTGTGAAAGCACCACATGGGTCAGCGCGCTCAAATCCACACCCAGCTTCTCTGCATTTTTCACAAAAGCGTCTGAATAGCCAGCATCAAAAAGTACGCGTGCGCCATCCACCTCAATATAAAAGCTCAAGGCTGGTTCGCCGAGATAATACTGATCAATATACGTGTTATTATCTATCAAAACCGTCAGTTTCATTGTCCTTCTCTCCTTTCGCCGCGTCTCCAGCATAGCATATCTTTTAGGCTGCAACAACACATCGTCCTTTTCTAAATCCCTCACAATCAAATCGTAAGAAAAAAGCTCTGCGCGATCAAGCGCAAAGCTTTTGGCATAATTCCTTGAAATCAATCATATTGGAAGATTTCTACGACCTTCCCGATGCTACGCAATTTATCTGCAAGTTTTTCAACAATCACATCACGCAAATCAATATCAAGCGGCATATTATCCTTCATAGCAATATTGGTTGCCATCCCCTGCAAGAACACGATCCGATCGCTCTCAAGGATTTTTTCAAGCAACAATGTGGCCCCATCTTCGGTCTTTGGAATCTCTTGATCTTCCAACAGATTCATAACCGCCGATAATGTAATGATCCCTTCTGTCACTAAATCTACCCCTTCAATGCGTGAAGTAGGCGGAATTTTTTTATTAACATATTTAAAGTCGGAAAATATTTTTTTGCCGGTTTCTCGTGCATAAATCTGTGCTGTGGTACCCCCACAGATCACATGTGTGCCTTCTGTGGCTTCAAAACGCGACACCATGCGTGCATCATCACGTGGATTGACCGGAGGTCCTGTCATAATAACCATGCTTTGTTCTTCTTTTAAGCGAACAACAACCGCTGTGGTGTCATCTCCAGGTTCACCCATGTAATAGCTTTTGCAAATATTAACGATTTTCCAAGCAATACTCTGTACATTGTCGTCAAGATCACAAAAACGTTCTAGTGTGTCTATTAAACCATCTGTCCCTAAACCAAAAGGCAACATTTCTCCTAATCCAGCCTGCACGACACCATCACTAACAATGACAATGGTTTCTCCGGCTTCCAGGCGAAAACTGGTTTCATGAATGGTTTTACCATTGGCTTCAGTGGGATTGGTGTCAATGGCAAAAATTTGCTTGTCTTTAGTGATACGAACCATTGGACAACCATCAAAGTCTACCATATAAACAACGCCGTTGTTATATAACCTCAAAATTGAAAAGGTTGAATAGGCCACTCCACGTTCTGAACAGGTTGGTAATGTATTAACCAATGTGTCAACAACATCTTCAATTGGCACATCAGCAGCAATCATCTTAGAACAAATTTTTGCTGTTAATGAGCTAAGAATGTTTGCTTTTACACCACTGCCAAGCCCATCAGACAGCACGATGACTGTTTCTTCTTCATTGCGGATAATTTCTACATTATCGCCACAGAGTTCCTCACCGACATGCTTGAGCTGGGCAATACCCACTTCACCGATAATTGCAGCCATTTTAGGTCAACTCCTTCTCCCGTTCGAATTCCTGAATCAGCTTCAACAGCGTGATCTTTGTAGCAGCTGTTGTTTCGCCGAGACGATTGGCAATTTCCTGAGCGGTACGCATCTGATCATCGATAACCTGGTTGGCGTTAACCAAGAGTTCACGCTTCACGGCGTTAAACTGCTCTCTCTGCTTTTCACTATCAGTGATGTCAACAATAAAAGCAACATATCGTTCACTGTCAAGTGGTTGGATTGTTTGTTGCGTCCAAATACCAAGATCTTTAAAGGCGATTTTAATATTACGTACAATTTCCCCTTTCTCTACTGTTTTACGCATATAACGCACATCAAAATAGTCAGAGATGTTTCCACCTACATCCATATGATATGGACCAAACATTTTCTGAATATATGGATTTAGCTGGAGGATAGTATAATTTTTATCAAACACAAGAATCCCACTAGCAATATTATTGACAACCGAATTTGCAAAAGACTCCGCTTTGCTCTTTAAATAACTTATGCACATGTCTCGAGTTGCTTCTCCTCGAACAACAGCTGCACTTTTTGCATAACAGGTATCATACCCGCACGCGCCACAATTGAGTATGGTAGCATCCGTATCTTTAAAACAAGCATCCATTTCCTCACGAACGGCTTGAGGATCTGCTTTTGGTCGGTCATATTTCCGATTTTCGAATGTAGTTTCTTCCACTGGAATGTCCAAATGGAAGGTTGGCAAATAAACACGATCGCCATTATATTGTTTGATACGTAAGCAACGAGCAAAAACACTGTCTGGACTAAGAATATCCACGCTGGTCACGCAACCGCTTTCACAAGCCATAAGTTCCAAAAATTGCACCTCTTCACACAATCCTTGATCCTTATTCTTCAGAATATCTATACACGCATCCAAACCAGAATACCATTCTACAGCATTTCGATCGACAACCGCATCATCAATCAAGCGACTTGCCAAGTTGCCCACGACAGAGAAAGCATAACCGCCTTCATATTCGTAATAAAATGGTTCTTTTGCTTCTTCATAGTTACGAACCACTGGATTATAGCGAATAATACGTTCTAATTCAGACAGCGTAATTAAATAATCAATATCCTTATCATTCTGCCGGTTGTAAAACTCAGCGGTGCAGCTCGCCGCATGAACAACCATGTGATTTGGAAAACGTTTCTTAAGGTCCTTAGCATGAATAGATGCCAAACTGGTAATTGGCATTAAATGATCAATCCACTCAGGAAAATGCTGTTCGACCAAATTGACAACAACTGGACAATGACTGGAAAGAACCAATTTATCGCTTGCACGAACATAATCCTTAACTTCATGAATAACGTCTTCTTCTAATACATCCAATTCTTCAATATAATCAAAGCCCACATTGTACGCCTTCTGCGCCAGTTCCAACATTGACATTTTCCCGACCAACAGTCCCATTTCACCAACACTTAGAACCATTGGTTTTCCTTCATTTAACGCACGCACAACAAAATCCATATCACTAATAATACGCTTTGTTTTCTGAGGACATTCTCGAATACATTCTCCACATACGACGCATGATTCCGTAATAATACGCGCACGACCTGAGGAAAACTCAATAGCGTCCAATGGGCATTTTCTCAAGCAGCGATAACAATCCAAGCAATTTGAATTGTCTTTGTTAACAATCGGAAATGGAAAATGTTTCATTTTTCTCCCTCCAATGCGATATCAACCAACCTCGGAACATCTTCTGGTGTCACATGTCCATAGGTCACATTATTCACTTCTACATTGATTCCCTCCAAGCAACGCTTTTTGCAAAAACACCCCATCAGCTTAATCTGATCGCTCGCGTTACGGCTTTCAATTTCTTTTTGAAAGATTTGAACCAAATTTGGTGCACCTTTGATATGACACGCACTGCCCATGCAAATCTTAATCTCACTTGACATATTACCCCATCCTTTTATCATCTATCTTTTAATTGTATGCCATCTCTTTACAAAATATAGAAAATGTGCGTAACACATTTTCTATATTTTACCATAATTCATATAATTATTCCGCAATTTCTGATTATTTTTTAAAATTGTAGTGGGTTTCAACAATTTCTATTGCAACATAAAAATAGGGGCTGCAAAATGCAGCCCCCTTGAGACAGGTGTGTCAAATTAATATTTATCTTGAGCGATATAATGCGTATGCAACTGCTGATGTGCCAGTTCACTGCCTGGTTCACCGTAGTAATCGCGATACAATGCCAGAACAGACTGATTTTCGTGAGACTTACGGTGTGGCATATTCTTATCAATTTCATAGATGGCTTTCATTCTCTTAAGAATAACTTGCTCATCACCATGATGATATGGCTGACCAGCGCCACCAATGCAGCCGCCCTTGCAGGCCATGACTTCAATTGCATGGTACCCATTTGGATTGCCTGCACGGACTTCATCCATCAGAACCTTTGCATTGCCAAGGCCATGAGCAACGGCAATCTTCAGTGGAATACCATCAACATCAATGGTAGCCACACGAATCCCTTCGAACCCACGAAGCTCTTCGAAATCAATCTTAGGCAGTGGTTTACCAGTCTGCAGTTCATATGCAGTACGAACAGCAGCTTCAATAACCCCACCGGTAGAACCAAAGATAACAGCAGCCCCAGTAGATTCACCAAGTGGATCATCAAAATCAGATTCTGGCAATTCCGCAAGGTCAATGTCTTTCAACTTAATCAAACGTGCTAATTCACGAGTAGACAGAACAATATCAACATCAGGATTACCATTGACAGAGAACTCAGGTCGTGTAGCTTCAGTTTTCTTAGCCAGGCAAGGCATAACAGATACCATCACTAATTTTTCACGAGGAACACCAAGTTTTTCAGCAAGATAATTCTTCGCTACAGCACCAAACATCTGCTGTGGAGATTTTGCAGTTGATGGATATTGTAAAAGATCCGAATACTGAGTTTCATAGAAGTTGGCCCACGCTGGGCAGCAAGAGGTCATAATTGGCAGAGGACCTTCTTCACCGTTCAAGAAACGACGCAAACGCTGCAACAGCTCGGTACCTTCTTCCATAATCGTCAAGTCCGCAGAAAAATCGGTATCATAAACATGATCGAAACCAATCATACGCAGTGCTGTTGCCATCTTGCCCGTTGCGATAGATCCCGGTTCCATACCAAATGGTTCACCAATCGCTACGCGAACAGATGGTGCAGTTTGTACGATAACAGTCTTTTCAGGATCAGCAATGGCATCAATAACTTCCCAGGTTGCATCTTTTTGAACCAATGCACCAGTTGGGCAGACTGCCACACATTGACCGCAGTGGGTGCAGCGCGTCTCCAGCAATGGCGATTCAAATGCCGGCATAATAACTGCATCAAAGCCACGCCCAACAGCTGAAAGTGCGCCAACTTTTTGTACTTCGTTGCACATGGTTTCACAACGACGACACATGATGCATTTATTCATATCACGAACCAAAGAATTGGTTTTATCTAATTTATAAGTAGACTGGGATTTTCCAGTAATTCTCACATCATCAATATCCAAACGTGCAGCAACAGCTTGCAGTTCGCAGTCACCATTTTTCAAGCAAGTCAGACATGTTTTTGGATGATCAGAAATCAACAATTCAACAACTGTTCGACGTGCCTGAAGAACACGCGCAGAATTCGTGATAACTTCCATACCAGGAGAAACAGGTGTTGCGCAAGATGGCATCAGAGCACGTTTGCCCTTTACTTCAACAACGCAAACACGGCAGGATGCTGGATGATTATCCATTTCTGTGCCATGTAAATTCATATGGCAGAGAGTAGGAATCCAAATATCAAGTTTTTTCGCGGCGTCGAGAACGGTGCTGCCCGCAGGGACAGTGACTTCACGCCCGTTAATAGTTAAAGTTACTTCGCTCATACTTTTCTTCTCCTCCTATCTCTCTTAACCAATGTAAATGGCACCAAAGTTGCATTTTTCCATACAAGTTCCGCACTTGATGCACTTGCTTTGGTCGATGGTGAATGGGGAACGCAGAACACCAGTGATCGCATCGGCTGGGCAATTGCGTGCGCAGAGAGAGCAACCGGCACAACGTGTTGGATCGATCTGGTAGCGGGTCATCTTACGGCAGGTACCAGTTGGGCAACGTTTATCCACAACGTGAGCAACATATTCATCCCAGAAGTTTTCCATCGTTGAAAGAACTGGGTTCGGTGCGGATTGCCCCAACGCGCAAAGCGCCGTATCTTTCATGGTATAGCAAATACGCTTTAGTTCATCAATATGCTCCATTTTTCCTCGGCCGTCCGTGATCATATTCAAGAGTTCAGAAATTCGACGTGTACCGATTCGGCATGGTGTGCAACGACCACAGGATTCACCTTCAGAGAAGTGCAGATAATATTTCGCAATGGAAACCATGCAGTCGTCTTCATCCATAATAATCATGCCACCAGACCCCATCATAGAGCCAATGGAAACAAGATTATCATAATCAATTGGTAAATCAAGATATTTTTCGGCGATGCAGCCACCAGATGGACCACCAGTCTGAACAGCTTTAAACTTCTTACCGCCTTTGATGCCGCCACCGATATCATAAATGATCTCACGGAGAGTCGTGCCCATTGGCACTTCTACCAGACCAACATTATTGATTTTCCCGGCGAGAGCAAATACCTTTGTCCCTTTGCTCTTTTCTGTACCGATGCTTGAAAACCATTTGGCACCTTTATTAATGATGGCAGGAATATTCGCGAAAGTTTCTACGTTATTAACGTTACTTGGTTTTCCCATGAAACCACTTTCTGCCGGATATGGAGGCTTTGTAGATGGCTCACCACGTTTCCCTTCCATAGAATGAAGCAAAGCCGTTTCTTCGCCACAGACAAAAGCACCTGCACCAAGAGTAATCTCAATATTAAAATCGAAACCGCTTCCCATGATATTTTTGCCAAGCAAACCATATTCAGTAGCTTGTTCAATAGCGTGTTCCAGACGATTTACAGCCAACGGATATTCAGCACGAATATAAATTCGCCCTTCATGCGCACCGATTGCATAACCACAAATGGCCATTGCTTCAAGTACAGAATGTGGGTCCCCTTCTAAAATAGAACGGTCCATAAATGCACCTGGATCACCTTCATCGGCATTACATACAACATATTTTACATCAGATTCATAAGTCGCAGCAATCTGCCACTTTTTCCCTGTAGGGAAACCAGCACCACCACGACCACGCAGGCCAGAATCCAATACTTCTTGAACAACTTCTTCTGGCGTCATCTCGCTTAGGCACTTTCCTAACGCCATATATGCATCATGGGCAATGCAGTCATCAATATCTCTTGGATTGACGACGCCGCAGTTTCTGAGGGCAATACGCAACTGCTGAACAGGCTTTTTCGTTTCCATAGTGTAACCTCCTTACGCATTCACGTGACAGGTATCGATTCGCGCATCGACAGGTTCCTGTTTCATCACATACTGCTCCACGATGTCACGTGCAATTTTGGTGTCAACGTAACCAAACATTACTGGATCAACAGCAATCCCAGCTACTTCGACGGTAGGTTCTGCATAACAATAGCCCATGCAGCCTGTTGCTTTCAGCACTACATTATCAAGGCCGTTTTCTTCAATAGCAGCTTCAATGACATCTAATACTTCTTTAGCACCGGTAGCGATTGCACAGGTACCCATTGCAACGCGAATTTCTACAGGATTTTCCTGTGTGTCATGGGCTTGCTGCAAACTATCACGTTTTGCCTTCAGCGCTTCATAAGAATTTAAACGTTCACTCATTATACATCCTCCTCTTCAATGTAGTAGCTTTGGATGATCTCTTTGATCTTATCACGAGTAACATGTCCATAAACCTTGCCGTCAATTGAAACGACAGGCGCCAAACTGCATGCCCCAAGGCAGTGAACCTGTTCCAACGTGAACATACCGTCTTCTGTCATCTGACCAATTTCAACACCAAGTTCTTCTTTTACCACATCGAGAATGCGTTCGCCGCCTTTTACAAAGCATGCAGTTCCCATGCAAACAGAGATGGTATGACGGCCTTTTGGCTTCATTGTGAAGAATGAATAAAAAGTGACAACACCATAAATCTTAGCAGCCGGTACCCCGGTTTTTTCAGCTATATAGATCTGCAATTCCTTTGGCAGATAACCAAACAAACCTTGTGCGCGATGGAGGATCATGATCAAATGGCTTGGTTTATCCTCAAAAGAGGCAATGTAGTCATCAAGCTCATTTAATTTGTTTCTGTCTAACATTTCGTAATTCATTGTAACACCCCTTAAATGTGCACGTTTGAGTTCAAGCAGTTATTAGCCATCGCTTTAAACTCTTACTACTTTCTTCTTCTCTGTATTATACAATATCTGCCAAATTTTCGGAACATTTTTATTTTCATCATAATTTAGAAGATTTTATCGAACCAGTATGATTTGCTGATACAATAGTAATGCACTATGATTATGATAAAAATATCATATTAATACACAATATCATCTAATATGCCATTAAGATATGCTATGACAATTCCATAGTTACTAATTGCAACATTATATTTTTTTGCTTTAGTAATACGATTTTGCACCAATTTACGATTCACCATACATGCTCCACATTGAATAATGAGATCATAAACAGATAAATCATCTGGGAAATCGGAACCTGCCACCACATCAACGGTAATATTTTCACCAACTCTTTTTCGCAGCAAATTTGGTATCTTAACACGTCCAATGTCTTCTTCCAATGGCGCATGACTGCACAATTCCGCAATAAGAATGTGCGCATCAGAAGGCAATGTTGCAATGGTTTTTGCACCCTCAATATATGTAGGCAAATCACCTTTCAAACCTGCAAATAGCACTGAGAAAGATGTTAAAGCCGATTGTTCAGGCTTATTATCATGAACGAAAGCAAAAACCTGAGAGTCTGTAATTATAAGTTTTGGCGGCATGTTCAGTGCCTTTAAGGCATCTGTGAAGTGATCCGGTGTCACAGATAAAATCTGACACCGTTTATCTAATAATTCTCTTAGCGTTTGCACCTGTGGCAGAATCAAGCGTCCTTTTGGCGCCTGAATGTCTTGTGGCATAACTAAGAGGACCATATCACCATCATCAACCAAACCGTGCGTGATTTCAGGCTCATCTTTGTGAGGATTCACAGCAGCTAATTTATAGCGTAGAGCTGTCATATCATCACGACTATTGATATTGACACACAATGGCTCATCATCCACTAAATCAGCAACTTTTGTTAACCACTCAGGATCCGGTGTTCTTAGGTCACATTTACTAACAACTGCAACAATAGGCGTATTCTGCTCTTTGAACTGAGCCACCCATTTTTCTTCATTTGTCAAATCTTCTTCGTCAAATACAATGACTGCAATATCAGTTTTTTCTGATGCATGAGCTGTTCTTTCCATACGCAAAGCACCAAGATCACTGGATTGATCGTCAAATCCTGCCGTATCTAAGAGCGTGCATGGACCGAGTCCATGCAGCTCAATGTTCTTCTGTACAACATCTGTGGTCGTACCTGCTACCGGCGATACAATAGTAACATCTTGATTTGTAAAGGCATTAATAAGTGTTGATTTGCCGCTATTGCAGCGTCCAAAAAAGCCAATGTGCAATCGATTGGCAGTTGGTGTATCTTGTAAACTCATATGCTTTCCTCCTCTTTTTAGAAGCGGAAATCACGTTCACCATGTTCCATCTGCGCAAGATATTCTTCCGTTTTTTGACGAACATTATCGCGAGGAATCTGTTTCAGCTGTTCCTGAATGACTTTTTCACCAATTTCACGTGTTTTAGGAGATGCATAATCCAAGAGGAATTCTTCCAATGTCAACAAAGCATTTGGATGGCAGCAGTTCTGAATTTCTCCAGCCTTGCATAAGCTCATGAAGCGATCACCAGTTCTTCCTGCACGATAGCATGCTGTGCAAAAGCTTGGAATATACCCCATGCCCATCAACCACTGCACAACCTCATCAAGTGTTCTGTTGTCGCTAACATCAAACTGTGCAGAGTTTTCTTCTTCTGGTTCTGGTTCCACATAACCGCCAACACTGGTACGAGATGCGCCACTAATTTGGCTAATACCAACATGAAGTGCTCGGCCACGTACTTCCTGATTTTCACGAGTAGAGATAATCATCCCCGTGTAAGGAACCGCAATACGAATACAAGCAATGATCTTAATGAATGTATCATCATCGATACCATTATCGAACTCATCTGGATCAATGTCATCAGCATGCTTAACGCGAGGCACACTGATGGTATGTGGACCAACACCATGAACAGCTTCCAAATGTTCCGCGTGCATTAAAAGGCCGGCAAATTCATAACGATAAAGTTCCAGGCCGAAAAGAACACCTAAACCAACATCATCAATGCCGCCTTCCATTGCTCGGTCCATTGCTTCTGTATGCCATGCATAATTATGTTTTGGTCCTGTTGGATGAAGGTTTTCATAACTTTCCTTATGATAGGTTTCCTGGAAAAGAATATAGGTGCCAATACCAGCTTCTTTCAGCATGCGATATTCGTCAACAGTGGTTGCTGCAATATTTACATTAACACGACGAATCACACCGTTATCATGGGTGGTTTCATAAATGGTCTTAATGCAATCAAGGATATATTCAATTGGGTTATTGACAGGATCTTCACCAGCCTCAATAGCCAAACGCTTATGCCCCATGTCCTGTAAAGCACGTACCTCAGCAGCCACTTCTTCCTGCGTCAACTTTTTACGGGCAATATGCTTATTTTTAGCATGATACGGACAATAAACACATCCATTGACACAGTAGTTTGATAAGTACAATGGCGCAAACATGACAATACGATCGCCATAAAAATCTTTCTTGATCTGTTCAGCCAAAGCCAAAATTTCTTTGTTCTTTTCTGGATCATCACAAGCCAGTAATACAGATGCTTCTCTATGGCTCAAACCTTTGCGCAGTTTCGCTTTTTCAAGGATTTCATCAACGAGAGCAAGGTCGTCTTTATGTGCATCGGCATAAGCCAAAGTATCCAGAATTTCTTGATGATTGATAAATTCTTCTGCTTTAAGTGATTTTGGATTATACATATTATTTTCTCCTCTCTTTTGAGTCAGCCTTTTTGGAGCTTACTCATTAGATCTTATAGTCTCCCCTGTCCACCACAGCTTCATAGCCAATCTCTTGAAGCCATCGAGACAGCGCTGCCACATTTTCGGCAGCTTCTCCATCTAATGTTGCTTTATTGTCATACAAGGAATATTTTTTACGCACCGATAACGGTGAGAGATTTGGCATTAATACATTTGCACCAGCTTTCAGGCCAGCTTCACGACCAATCGGACTCAATGTTGCTAAAGCTGTCGTTGCTGGCAGCAAAACATGAGGCAACATCAATCGAACAACGGCAAGCATCCATAATGTATCGTCTAAGTTACCTGGTGGTTCATGTTCAAACGGCGTATGATTTGCCGGTATAAAAGGCCCCAATCCCACCATTTGAGGATTAAAAGACTGCATGTAACGCAAATCTGAAAGAAGATTATCCCACGTTTGATAAGGTGACCCCACCATGATTCCACAACCGGTTTGAAAACCAATCTCTTTAAGTTCAGACAAACACATTAAGCGATGAGATAAGCTCATTTCTTGCGGATGTAGTTTTTTATAGTGACTGTCTGTAGCTGTCTCATGGCGCAAAAGATAGCGCTGTGCACCAGCTTTATAGAGTCTTTCATAGCTTTCTCTTGAGCGTTCTCCCAGCGATAATGTCAACGCACAATCCGGAAACCGTTGTGACAATGTACTAACCCATTCGGTCAATACTTCATCGTTGAAATAGCCATCTTCGCCACCCTGAAGGACAAATGTACGGAATCCTAGAGAATAACCATGGTCGCAACACGCCAATAAATCTTCAAACTGAAGACGATAACGTACCACATGATCGTTGCTTCGGCGTATACCACAATACAAACAATCATTTTTACAAATGTTGGATATTTCAATTAATCCACGC
This sequence comes from Peptococcaceae bacterium, assembly GCA_036303105.1. GTDB lineage: Bacteria > Bacillota > Peptococcia > Peptococcales > Peptococcaceae > UMGS1590. The sequence goes on from JAXJBF010000113.1 coordinate 25,733, forward strand.
AGATAAACTTTATTGCCATATGTTTCTCGTCGCACAGCATCCGCCTGCTGATATAAATAGGCATTTGTTTCTGGCGAGCGATTCACAAACAATTGATAAAGCGCTTCATCCGATAAATTTCGTGTGTCTCGTAATGTATCAATAAGAGCAAAATTTGAGCTATTCATAAGAACTTAAACCTGTGAATAGCAGGCTTTTGCCGTAATACCATCTAAGCTACCAATTTTACCAGTTAAACTGTTTATTTCATCTTGTGGTGCATCAACAACCAAGCAGATAATGTTCATATTTTTTTGACGGTATGGAATGCCCATGCGTCCAACAATGTAATTACGAAAATCGTGTAAAATTGCATTTAGTGCTTCTGTATCGGCAGTTTGATCAACAATGATTCCCAAGGTTGCAACTCTTGTTTCCATATTGTGTCCTCCTTTCGATTTTTCAAAACCTCGTATATATTTTGAAACTTATACACAATTATATTTTAACATCAAATACTATCGTTGTACATATAAGATTTTTTATTGTACTATAACACTATCTCTGATGTTCCAAAAACAAATTCATCACATTTTGTATCAAATCGTGTTCTCATACACACAAAAAAATTCCACAAAAGATTCCTTTACCAATTTTTTCATCTACAGAAAACTGTAATACAACAGAAACATCCTATATAAATAAACATTACTTTCCCGCATTGTTCTGTAACTAAATATTACTGCATTCAAAAAACCTCTCGAATCATCAATAAAGCCAATGATTCGAGAGGTTTTTGCTTCTAATTAACAGCTGCCACCACAACAACTGTCATCAAAAGGCATTAGCAATTGCCTGGGTGAAGATGAATATCATTGCCAGCCAAAATGGCATTTGTCGTGCGAACAGCACACATTTTACCACACATGGAGCAACTATGACGATCTTCTGGCGGTTTGCTTTCAAAATAGTTACGCGCCTTTACTGGATCAAGTGCCAAGCTAAACATCTTTTCCCAGTCAAGTTCTTTACGCGCACGGCTCATATTGTCATCCCAATCCCGAGCCCCAGGAATTCCTTTTGCCATATCAGCAGCATGTGCTGCGATGCGGGAGGCAATCACGCCATCACGCACATCCTGCAAATCCGGCAAACGTAAATGCTCAGCCGGTGTTACATAGCAAAGGAAATCGGCTCCATAGGTTGCTGCAATGGCCCCACCAATGGCAGAAGTGATGTGGTCATAGCCAGGTGCAATATCAGTTACCAATGGCCCAAGAACATAGAATGGCGCACCATGGCAGAGACGTTTTTCCAACTGCATGTTGGCTTGAATCTCATTAAGCGCCATGTGACCAGGTCCTTCAATCATTACTTGAACGTTGCGGTCCCAGGCACGTTTTGTCAAAATTCCTAATTCAATCAGTTCTGAAATCTGTGCAGCATCAGAAGCATCATGTGTTGCACCAGGACGTAAAGCATCCCCAAGACTGATTGTAACATCATATTTATACATCAAATCCAGCAAACGATCATAATGTTCATAGAACGGATTTTCATTACCGGTCATTTCCATCCATGCAAACAACAAACTCCCACCACGAGAAACGATGTTCATAATACGACCGGATTCTTTAAAAGCAGAAACAGCGCGGCGATTAATACCTGCATGAATGGTCATAAAGTCGACCCCTTGCTGCGCATGATATTCAACAACTTCAAAGAAATCATCTACTGTAATATCTTTGAGTTCCTTTTCAAGATAACCAATAGCATCATACATTGGCACGGTACCAATCATTGCAGTAGATTCTTCTACAAGTTTGGTACGAAATTCAACGGTTTTACCGTAATTTGAAAGATCCATGATGGCATGGGCTCCAAATTCTAAGGCTGTCTCGACTTTCTTCCATTCTTCCGTGTAATCATGGGCGTCACCACTCACACCAAGATTCACGTTAATTTTTGTGCAAAGGCCTTCACCAATGCCTTCAGCAGAAAGTGATTTGTGATTAATATTTGCAGGAATACAAATAGTACCCTTTGCAACACGTTCTCTCAACACATTGATGTCAATTTTTTCTTTCGCTGCAACAGTTTCCATTTCAGGGGTAATAATACCCTGTCGAGCAGCTTCCATTTGAGTATGATAAGTCATTGCTTATACTCCCTTCTTACTCCCAAATTCGGAACAGGCACAAAAAAATGCCTGACACTTGTCAGGCATAATGAGCATTTTTATATTTCCCTACGATGGCATTATCCATATCAGGTACGGTCGAGATCCACTGATCTCCTCTCAGCCTGCCTAACAAGCTCCCGGTTAATATTTTACTGTAGATAAATTGTAGCAATAAATTGTTTTTCTGTCAATACACGACCATGCAGGAGATCATTGGAACCTACATCGTATTTCAGGCTACATAAAAAAGTACCATTAGATAATGAAAAATACTTCCTAAAAGAATAAATAAATGAAACAATTCGTGAAACCCAAAGTTCTTTGATAGATTCGGCTTTTTAACGATATAAATGATGCCACCGACAGTATAACTGATACCACCAGCTGCCAACAAGAAAACTGCTACACCACTCATATCTCTAAAAACAGAAACGTCAAACAACACCGCCCAGCCCATCGCAATATAGAGCAAGGTTTGCAGCCAACGTGGTGCTGAAAACCAGCATAACTTAATGATGGTACCTACAACCGCGCACGCCCAAATTACTGTTACAAATATCAAACTTTCACGTTGCGGCAAATACTTTAAAAGTATCGGCGTGTAACTTCCTGCAATCAATACATAAATCATAGAATGATCCAATTTACGCAAGCGTAATATTTTTTTTGCTGTGCCATTGGAAAAATGATAAATTGCACTTGCAGAATACAAAGCAACAAGCGAAACACCAAACACCGTTACACCAATTAGTATTTTTATATTCCAAGCTTCAGTTATCAACGTTTTTCCTATTAAAAGAACAGTAGCAACTGCAAAAATGATCGCACCTACAAAATGACTAAAACTGCTAAAAGGTTCTCGTGCTTTTGTCATATACGACATATTAATCGCCCCTTTACATGGTTTTAAAAATCAGATTTCAATGATTATATTACCACTTATGATTTTTAGAATCAAGCAATTTATTGTAAAAAAAGCAAAAGGGCTTCCTCTAAATAGAGAAAGCCCTTTTATCCAATGCCGTCATGCCGGAGACCGGGATCGAACCGGTACGAAGTGTTACCTTCGCAGGATTTTAAGTCCTGTGCGTCTGCCAGTTCCGCC
>JAXJBF010000114.1:0-28837 GCA_036303105.1 Peptococcaceae bacterium
ATTGGCAGGCGTACAGGACATAGAAAAATCGGATAAATGCCCTGTGCTGCCAATAAGGTGCAGCACGCTGCTGCATCGACGGCCTGCATCCAAGCCAAACGCCTGCGCCCAGCGTCATCAAGATAATGATAGACAAATCTTGTCATGGCTCAGCCCTCCCTGTCATTCAGCGTGAGTCCTTTGCGGCGTGCATCCTCTGCCAACGACAAAAAATCCTGCGCTAACGCTTTTTGGCGCAAAGCAAAACCACTGCTGCCACACGCAATATCTGCGCGTGCAGCATCATCCAGGCACCACAGTTCCTGGACACCGATGCGCCCGTCATGACCGCTTCCCATGCAATGCGGGCAAATGCCACCGCCTGCAATGCGTCCTTTTCCGCCACACACGGCGCAAGGCTGTACCAATAAGCGTTGATTCACCACCGCCGTCAACACAGCACCTAACAACAGATCACTAAGCCCCAAATCACGCAATCGGTCCACCGCTTGCTGCGCATTGTAAGCGTGCAAGGTCGCAATCACCATCTGTCCACTCAACGCTGCACGAGCAGCAATATCCACCGTCTCTTTATCACGCAGCTCACCGACAGCAATCACATCTGGATCGCTGCGCAGAATACCGCGCAACCCAGCCGCAAAATCAAAACCACTGCGTGCATTCACCTGCATTTGCTGCACCTCTGGCAACACTGCTTCGACCGGATCCTCGATGGTATAAACGAGCGCACCCTGGTTGCTCAACTGGCGCAAACACGCATAAAGTGTGGTTGTTTTGCCGCTGTTGGTTGGTCCAGTGATCAGCACCAAGCCTCTTGCCTGCCTCAACAGCCCTGTTAGCTTGGCCGCATGATCTTCACTGTATCCCAAAGCAGCCAAAGAAGTGCGCCGCTGCTGTTCAGGCAGAATACGCAAAACAATTTTTTCTCCATCCAAAAGAGGCAGCGTCCCCAAGCGCAGATTATAATCGGTCGTATCGCCCTGCAGGTGTATATGTCCATCCTGCGGCAGGCGATGTTCTGCAATGTCCATCTCTGCCAGCAGTTTGAGCTTATTGATGATGCCATCCGCCGCAGAAAGCGGCAGCATCACATAAGTTTCCAACGCACCGTTGATACGAAAAACGACGCGGAAAGCAGCGCCCATTTTAAAGAAATGGACGTCCGTCGCTTCCGCGTCGATGGCATCACAAAGAATATGTCCAATGAAATGGTCCACATGACCAGGCTCACTATGTCGCAATGTTTCCAGTGAAAGCTTATACCCATCTGCCAAGGTGGACAAAGCTGGCGTTTGAGCAGACAACAGCAGCGTATGCAGGCGCACCGCATCAGTGATATAAAGCGGAGTTTCACCCATCATGTTCCTATAGGCATGGCGCGCCGCTGTCTGCGGCGGGCGCAGACAAACACAACTGCCATCAGACAGAGATTGATACACAGGCCAGCCCTCCACTGCCAAGGACAGCGGCTGCAAACGTGTATGGTCATCCAGCATCAAATAAGGCAGCCCAAAATAGGTTTCCAACACTGGTGCTGCCGCCAGCAACGATACATTCTGCGCTGCCAGCCACTCGCCCAATACATCCCGCTCGCTCCAGCAAACATCTGCAGCAATCAAGCCAGACGCAGCCAGCACGTCGACCAGGTTCGCATTCACCAGCCCCATAATACCTTCTCCCCTTCCCTTTCAATGATCTTGTGTCACTTCTATTATATCGGGTTGCGCCGCACACCATCAATAGAAATTTCTGAAAGTTTCGTTTTTTGTCAAAAGGAAGATGTTCTTAACGCATCCAATAAAAAAACACACCCCGAAGGGTGTGCAAACATTCATGCTTGTTTGGCCTGAGGACAAAAATCGCCCTCCAACAGCCGCTGCAACTGATCCGTAAGAATATCGAGGTCAACGTTATCTTTACGGCTGCTGTCAATGAGCACGCCAACAACCGCGCTGGAATAAAACGTCAAAGCCACATCCATATCACTGGCGTAGCGAATGCGCGGTTCCACTGCACTATGACGCATCAATTCAGAGAAGAAAGTGCGCGCTGCATTGAAAAAAATACGCTCAGCGTCTTCGCGTTTACGTGAGTTCATCAGTTGACTGATAACATCAGGCTGTTCTTCAAGCGTCGACACCAGCACACGAATGGCACCTTGCGGTGTATCAGCAGCCAGTGTCTTTTCAAGCAGTGCGTCAACACGCTGCGCCATGAGCCACTCCACCACGTCCAGGAGATCTTGAAAATGATAGTAGAATGTTTGACGTGTGATGCCACAGGTCTCCACAACATCCTTCACCGTCACTTTATCGATTGGTTTATGCGTTGCTGCTTCGAGCAGCGCCTCAGCAATCATCGCCTTAGTATCTCCAGCCATATGGGCGCCTCCTCCATGTTCTTTCCGTTTATCTTATCATAGAAGTGCACATACGCACAAGTCTGCCTTTGTTAACAAAAAACGCCGACACAGGAACAATGTTCTTGCATCGGCACTCCATATCAAAGTTACTGCTACTCCAAGATCACTTTACGCGAATCAATTCATATTCGCGATTACCGAGACCAATCTTAGCGGCGTGCGCCAGGCAGGTTTTGTATTCTGCGTTTGGCGTTACATTTTCAAAATGGTCGTGATGATCACAGAAATCTTCCTTTGCCATTTGGTCAGTGAGCTGCGTGTTTGGCAGCGGTTCCTGTTTCAGGCAGGCATCCACACACGCCTGATCAATAGCCAATGGATCGGTGGATGCAAACATGCCAACATCTGGCAGCATTGGTGCATCGTTGCCGCTGTGGCAGTCACAGGTTGGGGAAACATCGACAACCAGCGAAATGTGGAAGTTTGGACGGCCATCGACCACGGCCTTCGCATATTCCGCCATCCGGCAGTTGAGTTCAGCCACCGCTGCATTGTGCGCAAAATCGATGGCATCAAAGTTGCAGGCGCCGATGCAGCGGCCGCAGCCCACACAGTTATCAGCATTGATGGTCATTTTCTTATTTACTTCATCATAAACGAGGCCATCGTTGGCGCATTCACGCAGGCATCGCTTGCAGCCACGGCATTTTTCTGGATCGATGATGGCCTGGCCGTTGCAATGCTGATCTTTTTTGCCAGCTCTGGAACCACAGCCCATGCCAATGTTCTTAATCGCCCCACCGAAGCCTGTCATTTCATGACCTTTGAAATGGGTCAATGAAATAAAGACGTCGGCATCCATAATGGCATGGCCAATTTTTGCTTCTTTCACATACTCGCCGCCTTGAACAGGCACAGCAATATCATCCGTCCCCTTGAGGCCATCCCCAATAATCACTGGGCAGCCAACCGTCAGCGGTGTAAAACCATTTTCCCACGCACAATACAAATGCTCGAGGGCATTTTTGCGGCTGCCTGGATAAAGAGTATTGCAGTCGGTCAGAAATGGCTTTCCGCCGTGGGCAATAACATAATCAACAACAGCTCTTGCATAGTTTGGGCGCAGATAACTCATATTGCCCAACTCGCCGAAGTGCATCTTGATGGCCACAAACTTGCCTTCCAAATCCATTTTGCCAAGGCCTGCTTTGTCAATCAGGCGGCTCAGTTTTGTAGCTGGTCCTTCATCCACTTCACAGCGAAAATCAGTGAAATAAACCTTTGATTTTTCCAATTCGCTCATAAGATTCGCTCCAATCTCTTAATCATACAGTAAAACATCTTTCTCCCTTAAGAATAATCCCGTAAGCCCTGTTCCGTCAAGGAGAATCCCTGCATGAATGATGCGCCCAATGTTTTCACCAAAATTGCCCACAAAACCAGCTTACCCCTCTTTTTTCCAGCCAGTCAGCAAGGCAGAATTCACAATAACGATCACCGATCCAGCATTATGCACCAGTGCACCAACAACCGGGTTCAAAATTCCTGCCATGGCCAGAATAATCGCTACCATGTTCAATGTCATTGAAAATGTTAAATTGCATTTTATGGTGAACATCATCCGCTTCGCCAACAACAGCAAATGCGGCAGCTCACCCACTTTGTCGTCAACAAGAGCGATGTCGGCGGCTTCCACAGCAATATCGCTGCCGGCGCTTCCCATGGCAATGCCCACATAGGCTTTTTTAAGCGCTGGCGCATCATTGATGCCATCGCCTATCATGCAAACCCATTCACCACGCTGCTGATAGCTGTCAATGGCAGCCAGTTTATCTTCCGGCAAACAATTGGCCCGCACCTCTTCAATGCCCAGTTGCGCCGCCATATGACGAGCGGCGTTGATGTGGTCTCCTGTCAAAAGAAGCGGCGCCACGCCACATTCCTTGATGCGATGCATTGTCGCCACAGCATCCTTGCGCAGAGTGTCTGATAAAGCGATAAAACCAGCAGCTTCACCATCTACAGCAAGAAGTGTCAGCGTGCATCCCTGGGTCAAATAAGCCGACATCGCCTGCGCTTCAGCCTCACCTAAGGTCACACCTTGCGCAGCCAACAAAGCGGCATTGCCAGCAGCCACGCGATGTCCTGTACTTTCTGCTATGACACCGCGTCCAGGTAGCATTTGAAATTGCTGCGGCTGTGGCACATCATACTGATAGCATTTTTGAAAACAGCGAACGATGGCTTTACCCAAAGGATGTTCCGACCGCAATTCCGCCGAAGCTGCAAGGCGATACAGGCTTTCTTCTGTCCACGCTTCTGACAAAGGAACCACCGCCACCACTTCCGGCGTGCCTTTTGTCAAGGTGCCGGTCTTGTCAAAAGCAATATGCTGAACCGATGCCAACCGTTCCAATGCATCACCTTCGCGCACAAGAAAACCGTGCTTTGTCACATTGCCAATGGCAGCCATGATCGCCGTCGGTGTTGCCAACACAAGCGCACACGGACAGAACACCACAAGAATCGTCACAGCGCGAATAATTTCACCAGTCACCAGCCAAGTCAACAGTGCTGCCGAAAGCGCAATGACAACAATCCACGTTGCCCAGCGATCTGCCAAACCGACAATCTTTGCCTTGCCAGCATCCACCGACTGCACAAGACCAATCATGCGCTGGATGGCGCTGTCCTCGCCCACCTTGGTGGCTTCCATGTCAAAAGCGCCGAACTGATTCATGGTGCCACTTGCGACCTCATCGCCGACTCCTTTGTCCACCGGCAGCGATTCGCCGGTCATAACAGCCTGATTGATGGCGGTCTCTCCAGAAAGAATCACGCCATCTACCGGCACGGTCTCGCCTGGCAGCACGCGCAGACGATCTCCGACTGCCACCGCTTCCGCCGGAATCATTTCTTCCCGCTCACCATCCAGCCGCCGCGCCACACGCGGTGTCAGATGCACCAATTTCTCAATGCCAGCTCTGGCCCGTGCCACTGTCAGTTCTTCCAGCAGCGCCCCTAACTGCATGATGAACGCCACCTCCCCGGCCGCAAAATGTTCACCAATGACAATCGAGGCGATCAACGCCAATGACACCAGCACATCGGCCTTGATGTCAAAGACTGTCACCAGACCAACGATCGCTTCGAGGATGATCGGTATGCCACAAAGAACAATCGCTATCCAGGCCAGGTTTACCCCTGCCACGTCAACATGAAACAAACTCAAGATCAGCGCCACACCTGAAACAACAAGAAACACAATGTCTCTTTTTATGCCGCCCCATTCCAGCAGCGCTTCCAGTCGTTCAATCATTTTACCCACTCCCTTCCTAAAATTACCTTTTGCAAACTCAGTATACCCATAGGGGTATAGGCATGTCAATATAAAAATAAAAAATCCAGCCTCCATCGAGACTGGATTTTCCACCGATTCAATTCATATTGGCAAACCGTTCTACAGCCTTTGTAAAATTAGCAATGGTCTGATCGGCATCGCCATGCTCAATGCCATCGCGCACACAATGCTTGATGTGCCCTTCCAGCACCACCTGTCCAGCCTTGTGCAGCGCTGACTTTGCGGCGTTGATCTGCGACAGAATGTCTTCACAAGGCACATCCTCATCAATCATGCGGTCGATGGCCTGCACCTGCCCGATGATTTTCGCCAGGCGTCGATGCAGATTATCTGCGTCCATACATTGTCTCATGAGCGCCACCTCCCCGTTATTATCCTGGTTCTATCATCCCGCAGATCTCACGATCTGTCAAGCTTACAACCTCAGGTCAACACCGTCGTAACGACAATCGCCGTCATGATGGCATCGAGCTGTCGGATGACATCTGCCACAATTTTTCCGTTTTCCGTCGCAGCAAGAACTTTCAAGCGTTCTTTCATCGCCTTCATTTCTTCTTTTGAAAAGAACGCTTTCAAACAACCACCTTTGTCCAACAAAATCACCAGCGCTGCCGTTGTCTCATCAACTGGTGCATCAGCCAATAGTTGTTCGCGAAGAGCTGTCACCACCATTTTCTCAGCCTTTTCCGACGGCGCCAGGCTTTCTTTGTTGCCAAAGAAACCCGATTGTACCTTTTCTGTCAATCCCTGCGCACGCAGCGCATCCATTACGCCATCCAAAAGCTCCGTGAACAGCTTGTCAGTGAACGTCATGTAGAACTCATTAACCACTTTGCTCACCTTAACAGGCTCTTTGTCACAGATGTACGCATACAATGGCTTCAGATACACTTTGTCTCGAGCTGGCTTTTCTTTGCTCGTTATTATCTTGTCATCAATAACAATGCAGTTGTCCAGCTCCAATTCCAACAACCCAGCAACGATCAGACACACCATCTTATTTTGATCCAACGTGGAAATTTTTCCTTTCTCATTGACGGCACAGATCGCATATTGCTGCATCACAGACAATTCTTTCATAAATAAGCCCCTCCTGTATAAACGCTCTTATTTGTCACTGCTTACTCATTACTATACAGGAGATTCTCAGGCTGTCAATGGCCAAACATAAGAAAAAACGCCGAACAGGATTTCCTGTTCGGCGTACACAATAACTCATGCTTTTTCCTGCTGATCGTCTGAATAATAGATGTCAAATCCACCTTCGTGAGCATCGGCTTTGACACTGACCTGCACCGATTCCGGCACATCAACCGTAGCCTCGCCATCCGATGTAAAATGTTTGCTATAAAGCGGTTTTCCATCCAAAGAATGGACCTGAACGGTCAGGGCGCCATCTTCGGTGTCAACACCAATATGCAGCGTGTCCCCATCGCCACGCAGCTCATTGTCGCACGCACCTTGAAAACATGTGTAGTCTGCATGCCAGGAATTCGCCACTTTCTTTTCCAAATCGCCAAAAGACATGCTGGCACCAAATGATGCCACCACTCCCATTACGCTCCACACGGCATACAGGATCACCACCAAAGTAAGCACAGCCAGAATGATCCTTTTACGATTCATATGATTTTCCTCCCCGGTCTGAAGCGGTGTGTCATCCCCCGACAACACACCGTCTTCACATTATGCATATTGTATCAAATTTCTGCGTCTATGCACAATAAAAATCAGAATCGGCCTACCCTCTGATTTTTTAATGCCTGTCATCTCCGCTCTCTGCAAACGTCTTGCTATAAAGAAAACATGTCAGCGGAATCTTCCCTTTTGGCATGTCCAAAACAATCGATGCTTTCTCGGCACACACAAAGCCACGATGTTCATAGAACTGATAGGTGCAGGCATCATCTGTCTGCAGAAAAAACGTTTTTCCCGCCTCAGCTTGTTCCAGCGCTGCCAAAAGCGCCGAACCAACACCCGTTCCCTGAAAATCAGGATCAACTGCAAGAAAAAGAATCTCGCCATCAGGCCGCACCCTTTGCCGATAACGACGATCAAGTGCTGCCGTCGTCTGCGCATACACATCAGGACCGCCTTTAAACAGCAACGCCATGATCACCTCCGCCAGCGCCACATAACTCCGCGCCAGCCAGGAACATCTTTGCACCGTCTCGCCATACACTTCTGCCAGAAGCACGCCAGCGAAACGACGCCCTTCATACGCCGCCAGCACCTGCGTCGCACGACAGCGCTCCTTCAGCCAAAAATACCAACCAAACGCTGCCAATGCCAAGGTATGATCCAAGTACCAGTCAAAATGCATGCCTTCGATCGCAAAACGCACCGCCTTGACCGCATCACGTCGACGCAGCGAACGCATCTCCATCATCTTACTCCCTCCCTGACTGCCATTGTACCACAGCACACAAAGAAACGGCAGCTTGCTCGCAAGCTGCCGCTTTTTGGCTGTCATCACAAAACATCCCGTGCTGCAATCCTCGTGCGCGCGAACAGCCAGGACAACACAAAAAATGCCAGACTAAACACCAAAAGCACCATGGTCGTAAGCTGTCGATCGTCTGTAATGCGTGCCACCGCGATAAAAATCCCAGTCATCAGCGGATAAGACAACATCATGCTGACCATTGCTTTTTCATCGCTGAACAGATAATAACTCAGTATCATCACGCCGCCGCTGAAAAACGCCATGGTCACAGCAATACTAAGGTAAAGCCTGATCATATCTGCATCCACAGCTGTGTCCGGCTTAATGGTCACGATGATTAGACTGATGACGATGCCAACCACAAAGCCCAGCACGCTAAACAACACATAGAGCAAATATTTGCTGTCCACTGCTGTCTGTTTAGACACCGGCAAGGTAGCCGACAATTTGCGCCAGCCGCTATGCTTGTCGGTGCTGATGGTGGTGGCACTCATGATGCCGAACATCACTGCGCCAATGAGCACCACAACCCATGGCGTCACAATCACTGACATACCGGCACCAATGACGGCATAAGCAATCAAAATCAACGCCAAGCCAGCACGAACCAGGTAAAAATCTTTTAATAGCAAACCCTTCATCTTATTTTTCCCCCTTTACGTACAGGAGCATGATGTCATCAATTGTCGCAGGGGTCACCATGGCCTTAGGATATTTCCGCATCATGGCTTCGCGATCAGCCACCAGCACCTGCCATTCGTAATCCATCTTACGGCTGCGCAGGCAGTCAGCCGGGTCCAGTGCTGCATGCTGCGCATCGCTGCACTGCAGGATGCCATACTGTTCCAACAGTTCATCTTTCGGCTCCATAAACGCCACACGTCCTTCGTGAAGAAAGACGATATAATCGGCGATCTTTTCCAAATCGCTGGTGATGTGCGAGCTGACGAGAACACTGTGGTCTTCTTCCTGGACGAAATCCAACAGCATATCCAAAATATCGTCACGCACCACAGGGTCCAGCCCGCTGGTCGCCTCATCGAGAACGAGCAGCTTTGGATGATGGCTGAGCGCCACGGCAATGGCAAATTTCATCTTCATCCCTTTGGAAAACTGCTTCAATTTTTTCTGCGGCAAGCCAAACTGCGCCAGCAGCTGTTCAAACAAAGCACCATCCCAATGCTGATAAATATTCGCCATGATGCGGCCGATTGCACGTGGCGTCAACATCTCTGGAAAATTGCTGCCGTCAAAAACCACGCCGATCTGTTCCTTGGTGGCATTGGCCAGGGCTTCGTCACCCAATACCACAATGCGCCCTTCGTCTTTGGCGATCAGGCCCATCGAGGCATTGATGATGGTGCTCTTTCCTGCACCGTTTTCACCAATGAGGCCAACAATGGCGCCTTCCGGCACTGTAAACGACACATGATCCAACTTAAATCCCGGATACGTCTTGCTCACATCTGAAATCGTCAATGCATTCGTCATGGTCAATCCTCCTCATAGAGCAATGTCAAAAGGCCTGTCAGATGATCGAGATCGATGCCGCTTTCACGAGCAATCTCAATGGCCGCTGTAAAATGTTCCTCGATGCGTTTCTGTTGTTCTTCCAAATAAAAATCCTGGTTCTGCGCCGACACATAACAGCCCTTGCCGGCTGTCGTCTCAATGAAGCCATCCTGCTGCAGCGCGTCATAGGCTTTTTGCACCGTCAGCACACTGATGTGCAGCGACTTCGCCAAAGACCGAATGGATGGCAGCGTCTCACCTGCCTGCAGCTCTCCGCTCATAATCTGCGCCTTGATCTGGGTCACAATCTGTTCATAGAGCGGACGGCTTGCCTTGTTGCTGACCGATATCTGCATACATTCACCGCCTTATACTGTATTGCTTTAATATGTACAGTATAAGTCAGTACAATACGGCTGTCAATATCTACACACAAAAAAACAGCAGATTCGCCACGAATCTGCTGTATCTGTTCAATCCACGCACGCATCCAATAGTTTGAAAGCCAGAAAGCACACCACCAACACACCTGCCACAACAGCAATATGAACGCTGCAGAGAAAGGTGGTCAGATAGATGCTTGCCAGCAGGGACGCTGCCAACACCACAAACACCAATACGAAAAGTCTGCCCAGTTTGTCGTCGAAAGCATGGCGGGAAATGCTGTGAAAAATATAAAACGCCGCTGCCAAAATCAGTACCTGTCCGATCACATCGCCCAAGGTCAGCGGCAAATACGGCCAGTCCTGCGCGCCCACCATATCAATCACCCCGTAAACGAGCCAGATGACACCGAGCACCACAAACGCCAGCAGCACATTGCGTACACTGTCCAGCAGGCGTTCTTTTTGCGAGCGCGGCGGCAGCGCTGCAATCACCGCTTCGCAGAAGGCCTGTGCATCGTCGCCCAGTACTTCCACCGCCGTGCGCCCCTGGGCCTGGGCATCCAGCAGCATGTGCATGATGTCCCGCCGCACCAGTTCCTGTTCGTACTCGCTGATGTTCGCCGAGCGAATGTAAACAACGATGTTCGTCATCACCTGCTGATTGTCTTTGTTCAGCCGAGCATCCAAAGCATTGTTGGCGCGCAGCAGTTCTTTTGTCCGTTTGCTCATGGTCGTCCCCTCCTTTAAACCAGCCTTTTGTCAATAACACGACTAGTGATCAGCCAACCCAGTCCAACAGCTGCCATTATGCCAATCAATGCAGCAATATTAACTGATACAATACACTGAGAAAAAACATCATTTACAAAATGTTCCACTAAAATAATCCCGAGGAACAGCAAAATATATCCACCAATTAAACGGCCCGATACATCACTGAAAGCAAGCTGTGTATTATGCCAAGAAGCATAGCAGGCTAAAGCCAACAAACCAATGTATCCCCAGATACTACCAACTGTGAACGGAATCTCCGGCAAGGTATTTAGATTGTTGACCAATTCTAGGATGAACCAAATTCCTAGAAATACGAACAGCTGCTTCAGAAATTGCTGTACCAACGCCACCCACTTCAGAACTGGTGACAAACGTGGCACCGCCGCGATCACCTCATCGCAAAAAACACGGTAATCATCGCCGATAATCTCCTGCACGGACTGCCCGCGCGCCTGGCCATCCAACAGCATATTGACGATATCGTGGTAAATCAATGTTTTCTGATCAGCACCAACATCAGCAAAGCGGAGATAGTCCTTCATCTGCTGCACAAATTGCGCATACTCAGGATGAAGTTCTGCTTCCATCTTTTTAATCTCTTTTTTAGCGACACGTACGCGTTTGCTCATGATCGTTCCCTCCTTCATCCACATGTTCATTCATCCAGAAAAAAGCCCCCACCAGCACCGCCTGCACCACCACATTCACAGCAAGCGGCAGCATAAATAATGGCTCTGTCAAAAAATCCGGTAACTGCACCCAACGACTGCCTATGTTTATGACATACAATAATGCAAAAAATGCCACATAGTACAACACTTTTCGACGCGAAGAAAATTGAACATCGGCCTGCCAGCGTCTACGTGTCACAGAGATCCGCGTGCACGCCCAGCTCAAAACCATCAGCAAAAGCACCTGCAGCACCGTAAACGGCACACTTGTCGTCACACCATAATAGTCTTTGGCAACCTCCCACACCCCAGGAACCGACGAGTAGGTCAAATATATCTCAATGACAGGCACTAAAAAAGCCAGTGCCCAGCCAAGAGCCAGCCCGCCAATACCATCGCGTCCCATGCGCAGCCGCCGCTCGCGCAGCGTAGGCTGCGGCAAAGCATCAATGATCGCATCACAAAACGCACGGTGGTCTGTCCCCAAGACGTCTTCAATGCTGCGTCCCTGTGCCTCTGCCTCCAACAACAGTTGTGCAACATCACACTGCACACTCAGCCGATGGTAAGCGCCAATATTTTTCAGCTTTAAATAAGCAATAATCGTATCCAACGCAGCTGCCGCAGTCGGCGTCAGCTTTGGATATAAATCGTACAGTTCATCTTTCAGCGCACGCGTCCGTTTGCTCATGATCGTTCCCTCCCTTATCGTTGTCGTTCAGCAGCGTCTGCACGGCGGCGGCCATTTCGCCAAAATCACTCACAAACTGAGCCAGTTCTTCATGGCCAGCATCGGTGAGATGGTAGTATTTGCGTTTTGGGCCGACATCAGAGGCACGGTAGACGGCTTCCAGACGGCCGTTTTTTTCCAAACGCAGGAGCAAGGGATAGATGGTGCCTTCTGTGATTTTCCCAAATCCATAGTGCTCCAGCTGCTGCGAAATTTCGTAACCATAGGTTTCATTTTGAGCGATGATGGCGAGCACACAGCCTTCAAGCACACCTTTGAGCATTTGTGATGGTATCATGGGATCACCTCCAGCTATCTTGTAAAACAAAGTAGTTCTTTAACTATATTGTATTGCAAAGTAGCTATGACTGTCAATATGCAAGCATAAAAAAGAAGCATTCGCAGGGAATTCCCATACGAATGCTTTTTATCTATGTTAGGCCAGCGAACGCTGTTTGCGGTCGGAAAGATGCCGCACCGTCCAGAGCATGGTGCAGTAACAGCAAAGGCCGCCGATAAAATTGGAAATTGGCTCTGCCAGAAACACACCCATAACGCCGAGGCCACCAATCTGTGGCAAAATAATCGTCAGCGGCACCACAATGATGACCTTGCGAAACAGTGAAAAGAACGTCGCTTGTTTGGACTTGCCAAGGCCCACGAAAGTGCTCTGCCCCACCGACTGAAAAGCCATGAAGAAGAAGCCAAAGAAAAAGAGATGCATGGCCGGTGTGCCCTTGTTGAGCAGCTCCGGATCTGAGTTGAACACATGCATGATCGGCTGCGGCAAGAGAAAGATGATGAGCCAACACAGCGCCATGTAAACAACAGTGACCGGTGTGGTGAAGCGAATAATCTGGCGAATACGGTCCAGCTTGCGGGCACCATAGTTGTAGCCGATGACTGGCTGGGCCGCGTTGGTAAAACCATGCAGCGGCAGAGACACCACGTCACGCACCGAATTCAGCACGGTCATGATGCCAATGTAAATGTCACCGCCATAGATGCCAAGCATGTTGTTGGCTGCCACTTGGACAATGCCATTGGTGGCCTGCATGACAAAACCCGCAACGCCCAGCTGAGTGATCTGCTTAGTGGCGGTCAGGTCAATCCGCGCCTGGCGCACCCGCAGCGGTGTCAGCGAGCGACGGCTCGTGAGAAACGCCATCACCCAGATCACCGACAGCAGCTGAGAAATGACAGTAGCGATGGCTGCCCCAGAAATGCCCAAATCCAGCACGAAAATAAAAATAGGATCGAGAATAATATTGATGACCGCTCCGATGAGAATGGTGAACATCCCTGTCTTGCCATAACCTTGCGCGTTGATGAATCCATTCATGCCTGTCGCCAGCATGACCAGCGGCGTGCCAATGAGATAGATACGCAAATAAGCCGCACTGTACGGATAGGTTTCATCACTGGCACCAAACAGATAGAGAATCGGGTGCATAAAAACGAAGCACAGCACCATGACCACCACCGATGTCAGCAGCAACAGCAAGAAAGCATTTTCCATGTAACGCCGCTCAGCAGCTTCATCCTGTTTGCCGCGCGCAATGGAATAAAGCGCCACGCTCCCAGTGCTGAACAAATTGGTAAAGGCCATGATGATGGTAATAATGGGGAACGTCAATCCCAACCCCGTGAGAGCAATGGAAGATGTTCCCGGCAAATGGCCAATATAAATGCGATCGACGAGATTATAGGCCATTTGCACCAGCTGTGCCAAAGTCATTGGAATTGCCAGATCAATGATGTGACGTGGAATGCTCCCAACTGAAAAATCATTTTCCGCACTCATTGCCTGCACCTCCTTCCGCACGCGCTGATGCGGCATGCAGTCCATCAATATAACATTGTACGGCGAGATGATAGGACGTCTCCGGATCAACGACAGGACGAGAAAAATAGCCCGCCTCCTGCAGCATCAGATAGCCATGAATGAGCCCACGAAGCATGCGATGCATGGCGACCATCTCTTGAGTCGAAAGCTGATAGACGGCCAACGCCTGATAAAATGGAGCCAACGTTTCTCCAAAATCACGCGCGAGGGCTTCACCTTCTTTGTTGTGCATTGCAATGAAGGCTTTATACAACTTGGGATTTTCTTTGCCAAAACGATAGTACGCCTCCGCCAGCGCCCACACCGCTTCATCGCCCTGCCGATCCTTAATGGCTTCCGTCAGCGTATCACGCAGCTGCCCCATGACAGTTTTGCCAACGCCTATATAAATCTCATCAATATTCGCCACATGGTTGTACAGCGACGCTGCTCGCACCCCCAACCGTGACGCCAGTTCACGCAGTGAAAACGCATCCAGCCCCTGTGCTGCGATCATGGCCACAGCCTCAGCAACAATACGCTCTTTTGTTAACCCTTTCTTCACACAATCATCCTCTTTAACTAACAATGTTAGTTACGATTGTAAACTAACACCGTTCGTTTGTCAATAAAAGTGCAACATTCTGCTTGACAATGATCACAAGTATGGTATTCTATATGTAGAATTTTTATATATAGAAATCCTACATATTATTTTAGAGGAGGCGATACTGTGTATTATCCACTATCTTCGCTGCTCATCGAGTGTCTCATTCTGGCGATTGTGCGTGAACAGGATTCTTACGGCTATGAGATCAGTCAAACGATCAAACTCGTTGCCGCCATCAAAGAATCCACCCTCTATCCCATTCTGAAAAAACTCGAAGCCAACGGTTACCTCACCACTTATTCCAAAGCCTTCAACAATCGCACGCGCAAATACTACCATCTCACCGATGCCGGACGTGTCCAGCTGGACTTTCTGCAGCAGGAATGGCAGGAATACCGCAGCACCATCGATGGCATCATTGAAGGGAGCATTCGACATGAATAACGAAACCTATCAACGTATTCTCACGAAAGACGAGTATCTCGAGGAACTCAGCCGCTATCTGCGCAAGCTGCCGCAAGATGATTACGAAAGTGCCATGGCCTACTTCACCGAGTATTTTGAAGAGGCTGGCCCTGAAAACGAAGCACAAGCCATTAACGACCTTGGTACGCCAAAAGAAGCTGCCTCAGAACTGTTGCAAAATCTCTTGCACGACGACAGTCAACAACGCAAAAGCGACACCGCACGCACATTGAAAATCGCTGCAATTGCCATGCTGCTCTCGCCGCTCGGCTGGCTGGGACTCATCGTTGGCGGTGCGCTCTTGATCGCTGCCGCTGCCGTGATCGTCGCCATCATCGCCAGCGCCATCGCTGTCGATGCCGCGCTGTTTTACAGTGGCGGTGCACTGATCACATACACCATCACAACCCTCGGCCACTCACTGCCTGCAGCCGGTGTTGTCGGCGGAGGTGGCATTCTTTGCCTTGGCCTTGGCCTGCTCATCATCACCATCGGACTCGCTCTGTGCCGCGGCATCGTCCACGGTGTCATATTTCTGATCCGCCGCTTGTCCCAGAAAGGAAGTGTCTAACCCATGAAAAAACTCAATAAGATTCTTCTTCTCCTCAGCCTTGCACTCTGCCTTGTCGGCGGCGTGCTACTCGCTGTCGGTGCCTTTGCCGGCGGCATTGACGACGTCCAGGAAATCGCCGGCACACGCACGCGCACCTACAATCAGGAAAAAACACAGCTCGAAGACTTCTCCTCCATCAATGCCGATCTCGCCACTTCAGATCTTGAGATTCGCCTATCCGACGATGAGCACGCCTATCTGGAATACCACATCGATGCTCCTCTGGACCGTCAGCCCCTTAAAACTGCTGTACAAAATCAAGAGCTCACCCTGCACGACTGGTTCGAAGGCGAAAGCAACGACGTCTCTCCTTCTGTTGCAAATTTTCTCAGCTGGCTGCCATATGGCAAACATCGCAGCATCAATAACAGCACCATCATTCTCTATCTGCCAGCAACCACATTTAACCGCTGCACCATCGACATGGACATTGGCGAACTCACCATCGATGGACTGAATGCCAGCGCGCTTGATCTATCCCTAAGCGTTGGCGATCTCACCCTCAAAAATTGCACCTTTGCCAGCAGCGACATCGAGCTGGATCTTGGCGACATCAACGCCGACACCATCACCCTAACCGGCAACAACACCATAAGTCTCTCCGCCGGTGACCTTTCTCTCAAACTGGCAAATCCAGATGCCCTGAACATCAACGCCTACACAGACATGGGCGATGTTAGCATCAATAACCGCTACACTGGCAACCGGAGCGACAGTCACTTCAGCCAAACCCTTAACAACACCACAGACAACCTAACCCTCTCCGCCGATCTCGGCGACATCAGTCTTGAATAAACATCACCACAACCTCATTCTTTATCATTTATTGAGCGAAAAAATATTTCTCTCCGTTTTGAAGCAGCAAAATAGCTGCTTCTTTTTTATGCTCCGAAAATAGTCTCTGCCAATCGCTGCTGCTCACGTTATTTTCATTGACACATACCACCTCTCGCACTAAAATAGTTCCGAAACGAACTATTTTAAGAGGAGTGTCTGCATGGATACACACTGGAACATTCTATTCACCATCAAAGAAGCCTATTCAAGCTGCATCCATTCGGTCTGCGAAAAATACGGCATCAATCTAATGGCCTATTCTATTTTAATGTTATTGACAGACAATGCAGCGCAAAATACAGCACAAGAGCTCGCAAACACCTATCATTTGTCAAAATCACACATCTCAACATCCTTGACAGTATTGGAAAACAAAGGCTATGTACAACGTTTGAAAAAAGAGGGCCAGCGAAAAAACATCCATATCAAGGTGCTTCCTGCCGGGTTTGAAGTTGTCACAGCAGGCAAATCCGCCCTAGGCGACCTGGCACAGATTGCTGCACAGGGATTTTCGGAGCAAGAAGCCCTTTTTTTAAACAATAGCCTGTTGAGAATCAACGACAACCTGGAACGATACATTCAAGAAAAGCAGGAGGAAAAGCAATCGTTATGAAAGAAGATCTCTCACAAGATAAAAGAAGCTATACCATGGCAGAGGAAACGCCGGTAAAAGCCGTACTCAAAATGGGGGTACCAGTAACAATGGGCATGCTGTTCATGGTCGTTTATAATCTGGTTGATACCTATTTTATCGGGCTGCTTCATGACGACTACCAACTGGCCGCTACGAATCTTTCTTATCCTGTAATGATGGTGTCAGTCGCCATTGCAAACATCGTAGGCAACGGCGGCGCCTCATACATTGCCCGCTGTATTGGCGCTGGTCGGCGAGAACGCGCAGCGCACACGCTTACAACAGGTCTTGAAATGATTCTCATCTGTGGCATTCTATTGGCTCTTGTCGGCACAATATGGATCGATCCCATCGTCACACTGCTAGGGGCATCCGAAAAAACATTTGCCTATACAAAGGACTACTGTCTTGTGACAATCCTCGGTTCCGTATTTTTAATGAGTAACTTTGCCGTAGGACAGCTCTTACGCAGTGAGGGTTCAACATTCTACTCGATGATCGGCATGATCAGCGGCACCATTGCCAACATCATTTTAGACCCAATCTTTATTTTCACCTTTGACCTGCAAATAACAGGCGCGGCCGTCGCCACTGTGTTAGGCAATGCACTCAGCACCGCCATCTTTTTATCCTTCTATATCAGAAGAAAAACTCTTTTGAGACCATCTCTGCAATATATCAAGCCAAAGAAAAAAATCGTAAAAGAAATCCTGATTGTGGGCGTACCGAGCACACTCGAACAGCTTTTTGCAACCATTGCCATGATTGTCAACAACAACCTCGCTGCCAGCTACGGTGAGCAGACCGTTGCCGCCATGGGCATCGTCAACAAGATTATGAGCTTTGGCACCTATATCTATCAGGGCATGGCTGGCGGTTGCCAGCCATTGATGGGCTATAATTATGGCGCTCAAAATTATAAACGAATGACCCTTCTTTTAAAAACAGGCGTTGCCGTTACCGCTGGTCTTGAATTTGTGGTCATGGCCATCTTTGGCCTGTTTGCGCCCTACCTCATCGCCATCTTTTCAGAATCCACCGAGGTTATCATTATTGGATCCATCACAATGCGAGCACTTATGATCATGCTTCCTTTTGTTGCTGCAACCACCATCATCCGAAGCACCTTCAACGCCATGGGAAAGCCCATGTTCGCTTTTGGCATTACCATCATTCGACAATGCGTTTTATACATTCCGTTCTTGTTGATGTTTAACCATCTTTGGGGCTACACCGGTTTGATCCACGCACAGCCAACCGAAGAAATCATTTGCATGCTGTTTGCTGTTTGGCTCATTTACACGCAACTCAAAAAGCTCATCCGTCTATAACGCCTACGCCCCGTTGAAAAGCTAAAAGAGGAGCAACAACGGCCTACCGCCGTCTTTGCTCCTCTTTTTATATGTTCTCTATAATAGCTTTCTTTGACTCATCTCTTTTCTAATTCAGCTATTCTCTTTTCTAAATACATTAAATCAAGCATTAAAATTCGTTTGCCCGATAAACGCTGAATCACACCCACTTTTTCTAATTCCAACAAATATTTACTGATGTTCGTTGTATGTGTACCAATTAACGATGCCATATCCTGACGCGATAAATAATCATCTAATATGATGCCTCGTTCTAATTTTACAGAAGATGTTATTGCTATTTCATAGAGCAATCTATAAAAGCGTACTTTACAAAATAAATTTGAATCATAGATAAAGTTCTCTATAAGGCCTTCGTATCGTTCGTATATTTGATCCATAAATTTTAAGAAGAAGTCTGGATTTGCCGCCCCTAATGAAAAAAACTTCTCTTTTGTCATCATCAATAGTTCACAATCTTTAACAACCTGTATTTGTTTGCTAATATTAAACTTCTTTGCATGAAAAGTAGAAATAACGCAACCTTCTCTTAATAACCAAAGCAGCCGCTCATTTCCTTCCACATCATTAACATATACTTTAATGATCCCATGATTTAAAAGATAAATGTATTTGTCATCGGGAGCAAAATATTGTTCCCCAGCGTCTAACGTAGATTTTAGCTGTGCATGGTTCTGAAACACATTCTTCAAATATATATCATATGAGAAAAAATCAAAAGCCATCGCCTATCACCATCCATTGCACTTGTAACTACTAATATATACGTAACCAATCTACCACACAATACTTTAAATCAAACAAGTGACAGGGAATCCTGTCACTTGACATGTTTACAAACTATAGCATGACAAATCCCAATGGAATTCCCACGCAGATCATGGATAATTCAACTGTCATAAGAACAATAATCCCATATTTTAAAGCCTCACGTTTGCCAATCCATTCATACCCATAAATCAAAGCCCCACGATTGGATGCCGCTGGCGTTGAAAGAGCAGCCAATAAACATTGACTACCACCCGCAGCAATAATCAATGCAACTTGTTCCGCCATGCCAATTTCAATAACCAATGAGCTAATTAATGGAATTAATGTTGTCGCTAATATTAAATTATGTGCAAATTGTGTAGTAACACCTAATAAAATTAAACTAAAGACAATAATGACCACTGGTGACATACTATAGAACAATGGAGAAATAATCTCAACAATGTATCCAATAATATTCGTATCTTCAGAGGCTAACGCTGCTCCCATCGGCATTGTTGCTGCAACCAACGCCATTAAGTCCCAATTCACACCTTTGTGTTCCAACGTAGCAAAATCGGCAACACTTTTTTCGTTAAAACGCAGTGCACAGGCAATACATATCGCAATAATCAAACATCCAAAATCACCAATCAAATTGTAAAATCGAACAAGGAAAAAACTTTCTGGCAATATTAGCGGCAATAGAATTACGATGGTAAATCCTACGACAATACTTCCGGATATAATTTGCGCTTTCTCGAATTTTGAACTTCGACCGTTTGTAATTTGTTCCGTTGTTAATGATTTAAACTTTGAAACATCCACATGCAATATTTTTCCAGCAATTATATACAATACTAACGCAACAAAAGAAATAACGATCATATAAACAATAAATTTTCCAGAAGGAATAGAAAGACCCGTGGCTTGGTTCAATGCATTCAAACACACTTTAGGAAAAACTTGATATGGCATAACTGTCCCACCAAGTGTCGCCATTTGTAAAACACCAACATGTAAAAATGCCGCAGTGTTGTGTTTTCGTTCATACCCAACAATATCACAAATGCTCCCCAGAATTGCCCAGAAAAAGAATATAATAGCATAAGTCATAATGAAAATGCCTAAAATATATGCTGCTAAAAATAGCATGATAACAAAAACCCAGGGCTTTCCGGCAATGAATCGTCTTGTCAAAAACCAAATAGCAACCTTTTCACTAAGCCCCGATTCCGTTGCATAAGACGCAATAATGAAAAAGAAAAAGATCTGTAAAAAAGTACTATTCCCAAAGCCTTGTGCAAATGCGTCAGATACCGTCACATAACCCGTTGTGCCCAAAGCAACCAAGCCCATAAACGATGGCCACAACATATCTACAAACATCCATCCATAAACAAGGCCTAAGAACACACCCAACACTTTCATACCAATGTCGGTTATTGAGCCAATTTCTGGCAAGTAGCCAAAACCAAACATGATGAGCAACATTATAATGCTATGAAGATAATACTTTACGTCTTTTTTCAACATAAATTTCCACCCCTTTATGTTGAAAACTCCCGACAATCTTGATCAACAAACTGTCGGGAGCTTTCCTTTCACCTAATACCTATTGCTCCAAAGCTTGGTAAATAACGGCACCTTCACAATCTTTTGGCACCGGAATGCCTGTCAGCGCACAAACTGTTGGTACAACATCAACCGCACGCACACGCCGCTCAATCAAATTATGAGCTTTGACACCAGCCCCCATCATTGCAAAGAACGCTTTAACCGACGTCCCTTTGTAACTATGCGTCGTTAATGACGTACCATGTACACGTGTCCATTCTGGATTAAATACAAAGTAAATATCACCAACAGTGCTGCCATACAGTCCCAGGACTTCCATTTCGTCGCGGTCAAAGGCGAAAGCAACAGGACGTCGTCCTTGTTCATCTTTATAATCCAAGAGATCATTTTTGATTTTCTTGACCAAGCTGTCATAATCTTTCAGCTCAACAATGCCTTCAGGATCTCTTCCTTTGAGATTGATATAAATATAGCCGCTTCTTTGCCCCAGTGCTACGGTTTTGCTCCAGTCAATGACTGGCACGCCACTGCTGCGATCAACAGACAAATAGCCAAGATCTTCCATGACCTTGCCACCAACACTCCAAGGATCCCCGACAAGCGGCGTTTCACAATCTTCTGCTTTACTCATGCCGCCATGATCCGACGCCAAAACAATAACTGTATTGCCATCGTCAAAAGTCTCCATCATCCGCTTCACAAGATGATCGGTAATCTTATAATATTCACGAACAATATTCATATAATAGTCCGCTTTTTCACCAGTGTATTCCGGCAAGCACAAATTCTGATAATTATGGTTGCAGCAATCAAGTGCATGACAATGCATATAGAACACATCCCATGGTTTATTTTTCCCTAAATAAATCATAGAATTCTCAATCCATTCATATTCTGCAGCCATGGTTTCAAGCATAACATCGTCAAAGCCACAAGCAGACATATGAAGCATTGGGCCGACGTTCTCCAGCAATTCATCCGCAATGGTTTGTGGATAGAAATATTTTTTGTTACTTGCATCAAGAATATAGCTTCGATATAACGTATAACTGGATGCATCTTCTGCCAAGTCAATCAATTTCACTTTATAGTATACTTTCGATGTAATATTGGTAAATGTAAATTCATCTTCAATCCAATCAGAGTATTCACCAACTTTTACAGTACCGATTGGCGTTTCATCAGAACGCTTTTTGAGAATTTCCATGGTATCGTATTTACCATCTGCATTTTTCACCAATCTGCCATAACGTCTCGTACGACCTTGGTTCAGCAGCAGTACTGTTGTGAGTTCACCGTCTTTGTCCTTAATTGGGCAATTGTATCGGTCAATTTTAAATTTGATATTTGTTGCATTGGTTCTCTTGTCATCAGCAATAACAAAACTTTCTGTTTGATTTTCTTCATAGTCACGAAATTCAAAATCCAACGTCTCAATATCATCTTCGACTACGCAACCTAAACCTGAATTGTTCTTTTCATGTAATTCCGATTCTACATCAGCGTTGTTGATATCACCAAAATAAATACCTTCGCTCTCACAATATCCATGAGAATTAGGATTAATTGCGGTTCCATCAACAGCAATGATTTTTTCATTTGTTGGTGGCCATGATGTTGGGTAGTTGAAAACAATCGCATTTCCACCCGCCTTAATTGCAGAATCCCAAATAAATTCAGCTCGACAAAGTTTAGAGTTAAATCCTACATCTAATTGCGTCAATGGATTTCCTGATTCATGATTCCAGTAACAGGTTATTCCGTGAGTTCCTGGATACGCACCAGTTGCTAAGCTAGCCCAGTTTGGAGGAGTAATCGTTGGTTGAACGCCCAACATACCATAATCTTTATTTGCCGTACCCTGATCAATGAATTTCTGAATATTAGGAAGTGCTCCCTCGTTCAAAAAACGAGACATCAACATTGGATCTGCACCGTCAATGCCTAAAAATAACACTCTTCTATTTTTCATATTAAATACCTCCTAAGTAATTTCTTCTCTACACTCCGAGAATATCACGTAGGATTGTTTCATCACTTAGAATTTACCAACTTTTATAAATTTCATTTAATTTTTTTATCAAAATTCAGTGCAACAAAAGTTTGTTGTCCTAGATTTTCTACCTTAACCACGTCGATAACTTACACCGTATGATGAAAGATTTTTCGTTTTTTGAATGAATATCATTCATTGACAATGCAATTCGACTGTTCTATACTTATATTTGTAAGGAGGTGGCACTATGCGTATTACTAAGGATCCTGAAGAACGCAAACAAGAAATTCTTGATACAGCCATGCGGCTTTTTTATGAAAAAGGTTATGAAAAAACTTCCATTGCCGATATTGCGCGCACCATCGGCATAGCTCAAGGTTTATGTTACCGCTATTTTCCTTCAAAAGAAGCACTTTTCGACAGTGCCATTGAACACTATGCGGATACATTGGTTTCACGCCTTTCAAAACCTCTATCAGAACCATGTCCGACACTACGCCAATTTATTGAAACAATGCCTCTTATTATTGAAGATGACACGGATACGTATTATAAGACACTCCATGTCACAGAGAACCAAAAATTTCACGATCAACTTACATTAAAGGTCTGTGAAAAACTATCCACAGAAGTTGCTGCGCTGCTTTCTCGCGCAAAAGACAACGGAGAAATTGACATTGAAGATATTGATGCTGCTGCGCTATTTTGTGTTTATGGGCAAATTGGCATTTTGTTGAACGAACGCTGGTCTATTGAAGAAAAACAGCAACGTATTCGATCTTTTCTAATTTATGCCTTACATTTATAATTCGCAATACTTACTCCCTGACATCAGGGAGTAAAATTATCCCCTGTCAATGAATAATATTCATTCATTTATAAAAAGAAAGGACCTTATTATGTCTAACCAATGTGATATTATCAACGGCGATACACGTCGAAACCTTTGTATCATGACGCTTCCTATGTTTGCCGCTATGCTTTTGAACATCGCCTACAATTACGTCGACAGTCTTTGGATCGGCAACCTTTTAGGCGAAACTGCATATGCTGCATTAACGAATGCTACACCAGTCGTACTTGTTCTTACATCAATTGCGATGGGCGCTACAAATGGCGTATCTATTTTACTATCACAAGCCATTGGCAGCAAAGATCAAGAACGTATAGATGGGCTCATTACTACCTCACTTGTAAACGCTATACTTTTTTCATTACTTGTCACTGTTGTATTGGAATGCTTTCTCCCCCAATTGTTAATCGCGCTTGGATCACCTGTCGAAACCTATGAAATGGCCTGTGCATATTTGAGAATCTATTTGATAGGATATTTATTTGATTTTTTATTTCTATACTTTTCTGCTGTACTGCGAAGTTTTGGTAATGCTGTGTTTCAAATGCTGGCCATGCTTATTTCTACAATATTGAATGCTTTTCTTGATCCATTTTTTATTCGTCAGTTTGGCTTTAATGGGGCGGCCATCGCAACGCTGTTGGCACAAGGACTTTGTATGGTCTTTATGATTGTCTACCTTTTATTAAAGCGTCCTTTTGCAGTGCGATGCCGCGCGTACCATTTCCCGCTTCTCACCGAAATTTTTGATAAAGCATTCCCATCAATTATCCAGCAATGCATCCCTGCCATCAGTACAGCTTTTTTAACCGCTCTAATCAGTGGATACGGTGTGAGCGCTATCGCTGCCTATGGAATCAGCAGCAAATTGGAAACAATACTGTTCTACCCAGCAATGGCACTGAACATGGTGCTCACCACCATCGTTGGTCAATGCATCGGCAGTAAACGTTTGGATCGTGCCAATGATTATCTTAGATGTGCACTCAAAGGAGGTGGCATGGTGCTTTTATTGCTTACTATTTTAATGGTCACCTATGCCAAAAATTTGTCATGGCTTTTCGTGCAAAGTACCCCAGTGATGAATATTGTCGGCCTATATTTTGCGATTGTCAGCATCGGCTATATTCTTAACACCTTTACCAACAGCTTTCTTGGCATGCTTAACGGACTTGGCAAGCCGTCCAACAGCATGCTATTGATGGTCTTTTATTACATCATGGTTCGCATGCCTTTGGCAGCATGGCTGTCATCTGATGGCTTTGGTCTTTACGGAATCTGGATTGCTATTTTGCTCAGTCATATCTGTGCAGCTGCAGCTGCTTGGCTTGTAACGCGTTTACAAATAAAACACAACGGCCACCTTCTCCTAAAATAGCATTTTCCTGGATGCCGACATCATCATTTTCCACAATATACAACGAAAAAAACCGTACCCCAGCTTTTGGGATACGGTTCTTTTTTCGTTGTTGGTTTACGCTTCGACCTGACGTACGAGGTTGACCATTTCGATGGCAGCCATGGCGCTGTCGTAACCTTTGTTGCCAGCTTTGGTGCCGGCGCGTTCGATGGCTTGTTCAATGTTTTCAGTGGTGACGACGCCAAAGAGCACTGGCACGCCGCTGGAAAGAGAGACGCTAGCGATGCCTTTAGAAACTTCGTTGCAGACGTAGTCATAATGGCTGGTAGCACCGCGAATCACAGCCCCCAGACAGATGACAGCATCGTACTTGCCGCTTTCGGCCATTTTCTTGGCAATGAGCGGAATTTCAAACGCCCCTGGCACCCAGGCGAGGTCGATGTCTTCTTCCTTGACATCGTGACGCAGCAAGGCATCGCGGGCACCTGCGATGAGTTTAGAAACGATGAATTCATTGAAACGAGCAGCAACAATACCAATTTTAATACCGTCCGATACGAGTTTTCCTTCAAATGTGTTCATGATAAGGCTTCCTTTCTTTTTTAACAATTAATAGTTTAAGAGATGACCCATGCGGTCTTGTTTGGTCTTGAGATAGAATCGGTCATAATCGTTGGCTTCCATCTGGATTGGTACGCGTTCAACAATTTCCATGCCAAATTCTTCGAGCTGGTAGACTTTGTCCGGATTGTTGGTGAGCAGGCGCATGCTCTTGACGCCGAGTTCGCGCAGAATCTGGGCACCAATGTAGTATTCACGTTCATCGGCTGCAAAACCGAGAGCAAGGTTGGCTTCCATGGTGTCCATGCCCTGGTCCTGCAGTTCATAGGCACGCAGTTTGTTGATAAGGCCGATGCCGCGGCCTTCCTGGCGCATGTAAAGGAGCACGCCGCGGCCTTCGCGTTCGATCTGGGTCATGGCTGCAGCGAACTGCTGGCCGCAGTCGCAGCGCAGAGAGCCAAAAGTGTCGCCGGTAAGGCATTCTGAATGCACACGGCAGAGCACGTTTTCACCGTCGCCAATGTCGCCTTTCACGAGGGCAATGTGGTGCTCGCCATTGAGGCGATTGACGAAGCCATAAGCCTTGAAATCGCCGTATTTGGTTGGCATTTTCACGACAGCCGCCTGATCAACGAGCTTTTCGTGGGTCTTGCGGTAATCCTGCAGATCCTTGATGGTGATGAAGGTCAGTCCCCATTCTTTGGCAAGCTCTGCCAATTCAGCAGTGCGCATCATGGTGCCGTCTTCACGCATGATTTCGCAGCAAAGGCCACATTCTTTGAGCCCGGCAAGGCGGCAAAGATCGACGGTGGCTTCGGTATGTCCATCGCGTTCAAGCACGCCATTTTTCTTAGCGAGCAGCGGGAACATGTGGCCTGGACGTCGAAAGTCTTCCGGTTTGGCATTCTCATCCACACACGCCATGGCGGTGATGGAACGTTCTGCCGCAGAGATGCCTGTGGTGGTCGATACATGATCAATGGAAACAGTAAATGCTGTTTCATGGTTGTCGGTGTTGTAGGTAACCATCTGTGGCAGGCGCAGCTTTTCAATGTAATCTGCGCTCATTGGCATACAGATGAGGCCTTTGGCATGGGTGGCCATGAAGTTAACATTTTCTGTGGTAGCAAATTCTGCCGCACAGATGAGATCGCCTTCGTTTTCTCGGTCGGGATCGTCGGTCACAAGAATGAGTTTTCCCTGACGCAGATCCTCCAGAGCTTCTTCGATGGTGTTAAAGGTTGCCATATTTATTTCCTCCTAAAAGCCATATTCGGCTAAAAATTCTTTAGTAATGCCGCTCTTTGCAGGCGTTTCCGCTGGTTGGAGCAGTTTTTCAACGTATTTGCCAATGATGTCACATTCCAAATTCACCGTGTCGCCTTCGTGACGTTCCCGCAGCACCGTCTGTGCCACAGTATGCGGAATGGCTGAAATAGAGAAATCCGTTGCGGTGACCGCAGCCACCGTAAGGCTGATGCCATCAATGGTGATCGATCCTTTCTCAACAATGTAGCGCAAAAGTGCCGGCTCACAGGCCACGGTGTACCAGATGGCCGTGTCGTCGCGCCGCAGCCGCGTGACACGGCCGGTGCCATCCACGTGTCCGCTGACGATGTGCCCGCCAAAGCGTCCATCGGCGGCCATGGCCCGTTCCAAGTTCACATGGGTGCCGCTGGCGCATTGAGCCAGCGAAGAACGGTTCAGCGTTTCATGCATGACGTCTGCCGTGAAGCCGCTGTTTGTCAACGATGTCACCGTCAGACAAATACCATTGACGGCAATGCTGTCGCCGATCTTGGTGCCTTCCAGCACCTTCTCACAAGCGATGGAGAGCACCGCCGAATGGGCACCACGCCGAATACCGCTGATGGTGCCAACTTCTTCAACAATCCCGGTGAACATGGCCGGTCACCTCGCTTTCGATCAAAATGTCCTCACCAAGACGGGTGATCTCGGTGATGCGCAACTGCGCTGCTTCATCGGGCGTATCAATGCCCACGCCTTCCACCGGCGTCTTGGCCGCTCTGCCGCCAAAAAGCTTTGGTGCCACATAGCTGCACACCTTCTGCACGATGCCCGCTTCAAGCGCTGCCCAGTTCAGGGTGCCGCCGCCTTCTAATAAAACGCTGTCGATGCCCTCTTCGCCAAGGCGCTGCATCAGCGCTGCGAGGTCCACATGCCCTGCGTGTTCTGGCAGCACCCAAACCTTGCAGCCAGCCTCTTCATACGGTGCACGCTTTTCCGGCGCCGTTTCACAGGTGGCAATGAGCACCGGTGTCTCCTGCGCTGTTTGTACCAGCTTGGAATCCAGCGGCGTACGCAGATGCGTGTCACAAACGATGCGCAAAGGATTGCGGCCGCCTGGCAGCCGGCAGGTGAGTTGGGGATCGTCCGCCAGCACCGTACCCACGCCAACCATAATCGCTGCATAACGATGACGCAGCGCATGGCCATGTGCACGCGCTTCCTCGCCTGTCACCCAGCGCGACGCACCAGTGTGTGTCGCAATCTTGCCATCAAGGGTCATTGCCGCCTTCATCACCACAAAAGGCTGCTTATGACGAATATAATGCAAAAACACTTCATTTAAGGCGTCGCACTCAGCGCGCAGCACGTTCTCGGTGACGCTGATGCCATGGCTGCGCAAAATCGCAACCCCTTTGCCCGCCACCAGCGGGTTGGGATCTGCCGAGCCTACCACCACACGGCGAATGCCGGCCGCAATGATGGCATCGGTGCAAGGTGGCTGCTTGCCATGATGACAGCAAGGCTCCAAGGTCACATACATGGTCGCTCCTTCCACCGATTCTGTCGCATGCTTCAGGGCATTGCGCTCCGCATGCAAATCACCGTAACGTTCGTGCCAGCCTTCGCCGATCACGCGTCCATCTTTCACGATCACTGCCCCCACCATTGGATTGGGCGACGTCCAGCCGCAGCCGCGCTCTGCCAAGGCCAGCGCCTGACGCATATAGTCCTGATCGTTCATTGGGATCACCTCACAAAAGAAAAAGCCCTGAACGATCTTGACCGTTCAGGGCTAAAAGTTTTAGAAAAAAATAAATCTGGAATGATTGTCATTCCAGAGCCTTCGCACGTGAATCATTCACGCGTTCCATCTTCTTTCATCCAGACTG
>JAXJBF010000115.1:0-21633 GCA_036303105.1 Peptococcaceae bacterium
CCTTCTCCAAGAGCGACTTCCGCGCTGTAAAGGTATTGGACTGCAAAGCTGTGCCAAAGAGCAAAAAGCTCCTCCAGTTCACCCTGGACGACGGCTCCGGCGAAGACCGCACCATTCTTTCCGGCATTCACGAATACTACGAACCGGAAGAACTCATCGGCAAAACTTTGATCGCCATTACCAACCTGCCACCACGTGCCATGATGGGCATCGACTCCTGCGGCATGGTCATCAGCGCCGTCAACCAGAAAGACGGCAAAGAAGACCTGCACCTGCTCATGGTCGACGACCACATCCCTGCTGGTGCGAAGCTGTATTGATTTGGGAGATTATAAATATTACCGAGTAATACATCCGACTTCACAAACGCTTTCGAAATGAAAGCAATAAATCCAAAAAGATAAAGCTAGGAACACATTTGTGTGCCTAGCTTTTTTCTTTTCGGTTTAATGCATAGAGAGTGGCATTGATTTATATATTTAATACTATTATGTCAAAATTTAACTTACCGACTTTTAAACTCTAAGGAAAACGCATGCATCATCGGATTTGCGCTAAAAAAATAATAAAGCGCAGTATAAATTTCTCTCCAATTTGTTCCAAATGAACTTCGCTATCATATTTTGCAAGTGATTCAGAAAGATTAAGCAATCCATATCCATGATTTATTTTATCTTTTTTTGACGTTTTCATGGTAAAAGAAAGACTGTCGATTACTGCAGTGTTTGTAATACTACAACTAAGAACCTGTTTACGTTGTCGCAAACAGAATTCAATTTGTTTTTCTATACCCTCGAACTGCTCACAAGCTTCTATTGCGTTATCAAGTGCATTCCCAAAAATAATGCAAATATCATTTGGATCTATAGGAAGTCGTTCGGGTATATGCAAATCTAATTTAAATGTAATTCCTTTGCTTTCTGCTAGCGCTTTCTTTGTGCTCAGAATAGCATCAAGAGCAGTATTTCCTGTATCAATTTGAATCTCAGAGGCAGCAACAGTTTCAGTTAGATGGTCAATATAGTTTTGCCCTCCAACGGAATCATTTCTAGAAAAATAGCCTTTTAAAGTAATCAGCTGATTAGAAATATCGTGTTTGAACCTGCGAAGCTCTTCCTGCTGTAAAAATAATTCGTCCAAATGCTTAATCTGTGAATCGAGATATTGTTCACGCTGTTCTTGCTCACGTATTGCTTTACTTTGTACAGCAAGGCGCTCATAAAGATATAACGAGAAAAAAACACCAATGGACAGCCCGATACTACTAGCTAAAGCCACTTCATTATAACTTGCATTACCAAGTTCATATCCCATCCTAAAAACCAAAAAAAGAACTACGATAGAGCTCGTAAAGAGAATAAAGAAAAGCAACCAGTACGCTCTTCCCAATTCAACCTTGCTGTTATTTCCTTTAATTCGAATAATATTACAAGCAGCCAGGCCAAGGAGTTTAGAAGTAACAACACCTAAAAGCCAATATTCTGTAATATTTATCGCTTCACTCATTCCAATACCAAAAACATTCATGATGATATATAGTACAAGGACTTCAATCAAACTGATAATACAGGCACTAATTATTGCTGCGAGTATTCTTTTTGTGATTTTCCCAACATACAAGAAAAAAGAAACGAAAACTGCTGAAATAACAAGAGCAACCAGATTGCTGAAGGTATATAAAAAGAAGCCGTTACATATCGTAATCATTACTGATAAAACAAATACACCAATAATATATGGAAAAAATACTCGATGGTAACGTCGCTCCAATAAGGCTTCAAATACAAAAAAATACATGACTGCTTCTACGATAGAGGTTAGGGCATCTAAAACGTTATACATAAATTGTTACCAGCCCCTTTCTATCTCGTAACGTGCTACATCCGCTTTAAAATGATCTTTATAAGTGCGCCCAAGCGGAACTTGAACGTCACAATGATATAGTGAGATTTCATTTCCTGAAATTGTTTCTATATACTCAAGATTGACAAGATAACTTTTATGTGCACGCGAAAACATCCCTGGTTCAAGAGTTTTTTCCAGTTCTGTTAACGTCATTCGTACTTGGTAAGTATGATCCAATGTATGGATATTAATCCAGTTATTATGGCTTTCGCAATAAAGAATATCTTCACAATAAATTCGATGAAAATCCTTATTGTCATTAAATGAAAATGTTGAACGCTTTTTAAAATACTTGGAACAAATTGTATCGACAGCTTCTTTTAGTTCTTCTTGAATTATTGGTTTTAAAAGAAAGCGCAATGGTGAACATTTGAAACTTTCGCGCATATGTACAGTATAAGCTGTAACAAATACAATTGGTACGCGTTCATCTATTTCCCGAATCATATTTGCAGTTTCAATTCCATTCATACCATCCATTTCCATATCCAGAAAAAGAGCGTCATAACGACGAGCGTTTTCTTTATAATCACGCATAAGTTCCTCTCCTGAAGTATATATTTCTGTTTCGATATTACGCTTTAGAAAATAATTCTCAAGCAGGTTACTATCGTATAAATTATCATCACATATTGCAAAATGCATGCATCCGTCTCCGTTTCAGTTTATGGCATAATTCAGGATACTGAGTTCACATTTATATTATACTGTTCTTCTTAAATCTGCAAGCAGAGGCCATTAAGGTTACTATCTCCGCTTTAGCAAAAAGCAGTACTTAAAATTTCTAGTAATAGCATTATATCTTGGTTGTTTATATGAGTTAAAATACCGTTTACAACAAAAAAAGAGAAGTTGCAAATTAAATGCTACAATCATCAATATATAGGAGGGAGAATATGAATAGGGTAGTATCCATCTTGATAGATAAAATGATAGATGGAAATATTATTAATTCTAAAGAAAAAAAAATATATTTTTATGGATTAACAATATTTTTTTCCTTTACCACAAATATTGTAGCGTTTCTAATGGCAGCAAAAATATTGGGGCTTTTTATTAATTGTTTATTTTTTCTTACGGCATTTATTCCACTTAGATTATTTGCTGGTGGATATCATGCTAATACCAAGATTTATTGCTATACCCTTTCAATAATAACTTATAGTGTTTTTTTCATATTATTAAAATCACCATTAGTTAATCTATCAATAATGATTTTAATAACTTCAATTTTGTCATTGTTGATAATCGCCAAAAACTGTCCGATGATTCACAAAAATCGGCTGATAAGCAACTATGAATTCAAACGCTATAAACTGATAAGTTGGGCCATTATATTAATAGATTTCTTCTTTTTATTAATAATTTTTTGGCTAAATTTATCAAATTCACTAATATTTTCGTTTTCTTTTGGCATAATTATTGAATCATTATCTATACTAATGACGAAATTTAATCAATGTACTTCCCTATTTGATATATCTCAAATAAACAGAGGTGAAAAATGATTAATAATAAGTTATTTAGAAGCGCTGAAAGATTGATTATTATTATTTTAGCTCATTGTGCTTTCAGTTTTGCTAAAATATCTGCTAATACTGCATGCCATATGCCATACTATGAACCCACCCAACCAAAAGAAATAAAAAAATTAAAAAAACGTTAGAATTTTAATTGCAGATAGATAATTAAGGGGTATAGCACGAATGGAGGTGAATCTTTTTATAAAAATAAAATTGATTCTATATTGTAGTTTTTTCAAAAGTTAACTTTCTGGCTTTATTATTTCTGTTGTAATTCAGATCAAATCGAAATTCAAGGAGGGTATTAAAATGCGTAGATATCGTTTGCCAAAGAAACTTGCTGCCATTGTACTTTGTGGTGCATTACTTATTCCTACTGGCGCTATGGCAGGAGAGACAGTTTCAAACGAAACTATTAGCCTTGCAGATTATGAAAATTACATTAAATCCACCAATAACATAACAACAAGAAGTACTTCTGATAATCTAAGCATACAGGCTTTCAACTATATGGAAGCAGCCACAGATGAAGCTGCTCTCAGTAGCATGTTAGAAGACTATCATGATGTCGCTGGTACAAGAGAAAAAACATATGAAATGTTTGAAGCCAATCTTAATGGCACTTATCAAGAAGTAGAAGCCAATGATTTTAATCAAGAACAAGCTGCTCAATTGCTTGAATCTGCTGCTGACCTCGAAACTGGCAATGCTGAAGTCACAGAATTCACACCGGTAGATTCTGATGAAATCCCAGCACCACCTCATAGTAATGCAACAATAGATACATCAAATTCTTCTATCAGTTTACTGAGCAATAGTGATATCAGCACGGCCCGTGATGGAGAAGCAAGCGGTCTCGGTTATGAAGTAAAAAGTCTTTCTGGTTATAATAGAACTACTGCAGATTGCTATCCTGGTGACTGTAATATTGGCGACAACGCTGATTATAGCGGCGGCATTGCTGGCTATATGTTTTATACTATTGCTGGTGGTGGCGGTGTGCAAGATCTCGGTATTGGTTATGCCGGTAACGGCTACTGGCAACCCGTTGTAAATGGTACATGGACAGGTTGGGCAACAGGACCTGCTCGCATTGCTAACGGTCAAAAACTGTATTTTAAAATTTGGATTGGTACGGACCAGAAAATTTATTTCCAAGGTCTTGATGGAAACAATTTTAGTAATGTCTTATTCCAAGGTGTCTATGATTCATGGGGAATGCTTCCCGCAAATGGATCCGGTGTAACAATAAATCGTCAGATCACGTACGCAGCCAACGCTGGTTATCGCAATGATCATACCGGCTTGTATGTAAAAAATGCACGCTTTGACGCAGCTTATCTCTACAACGACTATTCTTATGCACAGTTTAATAATTCTAATACTGATAGCACAAGACGCGGTAAATTTGGTGCTTCTTGGGCTCCATATAGCCAAGTTGCAATTAACTCAAATACACATTGGTACTCCGAAAATGTCACCATTAACCTAGATTAAAGGAGAGGTTAATAATGAACGCAAAAAAGCATTTTACTGCACTTGCATTAGCGGTGATCATTGGTATTGGTGCCCTGCTGCCTCCTGGACAGGTTGCTCAGGCGGCAGAAATTCAACCGCTTCCGTTTCAAACGTATGTAAACGGCTCACTGGTAACCATCAACAATTCTCTGCTCTACGGCGGACACACCTATGTGCAGCTGCGTGAACTGGCCAATGTCTCAAACATGGGCATAGAATTTAACGACCCAAATAGCCCAAGTTTGCCAACGCCAGGTGGAAGTCTGCCAATTGGCATTAGTATTGATCAGCCAACGTTCGTTTATACCAAAGACGATGTGCAAGATTGGAGCAGCGGCTCCTGCGTCATTCTAAACAAGGCAGTAGACATAACCACATTGTACTCTCGCTATCAAGCCAACAGTGGTAACTATGACTACGCTTTTGAAGGAAACACCCTCGTTGTTCCGAATGAAAACGGCGGCACAAAAACGATTGACATGCATATCATTTCCAGCTATGGGAAAACCTACGTTTCTGTGGATGAGTTTCGCGAGAAAATCCAGCCTTATCTGATTGATATTTGTATGCAATAGAACAAAGTATGCGAGGGTATATGCGGCAGATTTTCTGTCGCATTTTTGTTTGGAGGAATTTTTATGAAAAAAAACGTGTTGGAATACAAAGGCTATATTACAAAGGTGCAGTATGACGTACAGCGTCAAGTGCTTTATGGAAAAGTTGATGGGATTATTGATTCTGTTGATTTTGAAAGTCCTACCACGGATGGAGCGGCAACTGCTTTTAAAGATTCAGTGAATCGTTATCTGGCATTTTGCAGTAATGTTGGAAGACGCCCTGCTAAACCTTATAAAGGACAATTTAGTTTGAGAATGCAGCCTAAGTATCATAAAGAAATGGCCATCTGGGCAGCAACACACGATACAACATTAAATGCCGCAATGGAACTAGCGGCAAAACAATTTCTTGAACGCGAAAACAACAAAACAGATTGTGAGTGAACGCTTGCATTATGATACTTTTCATTTTTCGGCCGCGCTTTGTTAAACTCTTTTAGACCAATGGCGGTATGTTTCAAATTTGTTTGTGAAACTTTGTGGAATTTTGTCCAGGCAAATTTGAAACACAAGTTCATACTACAACAATGTCTTTCGGAGGTGATTGATCCGTGTTTGTACCGATACATCAACCACAAACGCTTTTGCGTAATATCTTGAGAAATGGTTATTTTCCGATTTCCGCTTTGGCATTTTTTTATCCAGAAATACAATTGGGAATGGACTTTTGCCGGGTTGACCTCACAGGTATCTCTCTTCTTATTGTATTTGTTATTTTGCTGGTGTTTTCTTCTCAACAACAAGATCTTTGGCAAGCTGTTCGTATCATGCCTTGGTGGCTGAATGTATTCTGCATGTTAACCGTTGGCGGTGTCTCTTATTGTTTATATCAGAACGCAATCACTTTTTTAGAAGAACAGCCTGTACTTCTGGCATGGCAAGCGGCTTATCCCGATATTCAAAATCTTCCTGAGTTAGCCAGTCTTTTTCTCGCGCTTATTGCTAGCCTGTTTGTGTATGTTTGTTTGGCGTTGTTCTGGAAATATTTTTCTGTTGTCATACAAGAATTGACTATTTTTCAAAAACTGACGTTCTATGAGATTGTCTTCTATATCTTGCTAGTCGGTGGCGCAATTCTTTTGTCCGCTTTGGTGTATAGCCATACAGAAGTTTTTTACGGCATGACAGGTACGGGCTACGATACCATCTACACCAGCGATAGCGGCGGTCTCTTATCTCAAATGGCCTATTTGGCGCTCAGCTTTCCGGAAAACGATCTTCGGCAACCATTATTTGCTGTATTCTCGGCACCGTTTGTTGGTGCGCCATATTTGCTGAGTCAAATTTTTCATTTGTCTCTTTCGTCTGAAGCAATCCTTGTTAACAGTCTGCAAATCCCGTTGCTTTTTGCCGGTCATTTGGCTTTGGCAAAAGCGCTGCGTCTTTCCCCCGTTCAACGCTCCTGTTTTGTGTTGATTTCTTCTTTGACATATGCGCATCTGTTAAGCACCTTGATGATTGAACAATACGTCGTAGCATATTTTTGGCTTTGTATCACAATCTGCGCACTTGCCAATCGATACCACGCTGCCGAAATGCCACTTTATGCTGCTGGTGGAACGCTTTTAACCAGTTTGGCGTTGTTGCCGTTTATCAGCATGACACCATTTCGTGAGTCTGTGCTGAAATGGTCTAAAAAAATTATTTCGTCGGCTTTTGGCTTTCTGATCCTACTGCTCGCTTGTGGTCGATTTGATGTGCTTTACAGCGTTGGTGCCAAGCTG
Source organism: Peptococcaceae bacterium (assembly GCA_036303105.1). Classification (GTDB taxonomy): domain Bacteria; phylum Bacillota; class Peptococcia; order Peptococcales; family Peptococcaceae; genus UMGS1590. The sequence continues at coordinate 7,288 of JAXJBF010000115.1, forward strand.
CTCTCATTATCTACATTCAGTGGAAAAACAGTCTCACTGAGCGAACGCTTGCGGCAATACACACATTTCATCCATGATTGTATATTGGCCCCTGCAGCACATAGTGGAATCAATTACAATACCACGATACCGCATATATCCTGGATGCATGATACTGCAAACACTCTGAGTATCATTGGCATTGCCCTGTTTATTCTTGCCTCTTTTGGTGCCATCCTCACCTTTCGGCAACGTATCTCACGCCTTGCCATATTTTGGATATTCTTTTCTGTGGTTTTGTTGCTGATCGTTGGCTGGGGAACCAAAGAAAATGGTTTGATCTTATATGCGCTTTATTTTAGTTGGGCCTTTGTAATATTGCTTTTTCAACTCCCTGTCTGGTTGGATCAACAATTTCACACCAATGTCATTACGCCATTGAGCACAATTTTGTTTTCTGCGCTGCTTGTTTTTTATAATGTGCATGGTTTGTGGGACATGGTTTCTTTTGGCATCAACTATTATCCTGTTGGTTAAGAGAAAGATAAATATCGACAGCTGCACTTGCTGATGGTCGACGACCACATCTCTGCGGGTGCAAAGTTGTATTGATAGAGCGTTTATGAAATCATTAGCAAACGAAAGCAGACACCCAAAGTGGTGTCTGTTTTCGTTTGCAGACTTTGTGTCAGCATCTTTCCCAGTTATCTTCAAAAGGCATTTCAAAAACTTTTCTTTACTTTCACCTACTCTATCATTATGCAATAGTTTTAAGATATTTAAATTTATATTATTCACATGATATACTTATACTATACAGATCCGTTGTAATAAAGCAAAGTTATTATTCACCAGCAATAAAACACATTGTTTCCAAGGAGGGGGTACCATGGTCATCAGCATTATTGCGATTGTCTTGCAAATTACACTGATTGTTATTGTTTTTAGTCTGCCATTTCGCTTTCGGGAGCAACAAGACTATTTAGACCAGCGTTTTAAGGAGATGGAAGAAAAGCTGGATGTATTACAAGCCGTATTAACAGAATCTGCAGCAGCTCCCGATCATACGCCACTAAAACCAGCGGAACAACCAGAGGCTAATCAATAACGATACACCTAAAACTACAACGATAAAAAATATTTTAACGAACACCTTTTACTAATAACAGGTGTTCATTCTTTTTTGATAGAACGCTGAAAGGGTATTTAACCATTTTCCATACATAACACGACCCTTATGTTTTGCTCCTTTTCATAAGCCGCACATGGCTTTTTTCACCCAACGACGATGTGCTATAGTTGTATATATTAAAGCATTGATCCAACTTGAAAAGAAAGGACCCTCACTATGACAACGCGTTACACCCCACCCTATTTTGATTTTGAAATCTGCGGCGTGAAAAGGAAATTGCCTTTTGTAAAGATCAAAGACGACATGGCACTCGCCAGTTTCTGCATTGCATCCGACACAGAGCTCGTTCAAGCTGTGGCACCGGAACTGATCAAACGGCTGCCGGAAGTAGATGTGCTGCTCACTGCGGAAGCCAAAGGCATCATCCTTACTTACGAGATCAGCCACCTTCTTGGTATGAAGGATTTCGTGCTGGCACGTAAAAGCAACAAGCCTTACATGCAGAATGTGCTCGAAGCTACCGTCTATTCCATCACCACCCAGGCTAAGCAGACACTCTACCTCGACGGCTGCGATGCGGAAAAGCTGCGTGGCAAACGCGTCGCTATCATCGACGACGTCTTTGCCACCGGCAATTCCCTGGCTGCGCTTGAAAAACTCGCCACCCTCGCCGGCGCCAACATCGTCGCCAAAGCCGCCGTGCTCGCCGAGCTGGACTCCGTCTACCGCGATGACGTCATCTTCTTAAAAGAACACTACGTCTTCACGCCAAACCCGGACGGCACCTTTACACCAATTGAGTCCAAGAAAAAAAGCGCCGCTGCACCGATTATTGAGTAAAACCTGCGGAAATAGACTCTTCTCGAAGTGGATTGCCACGCTTTTTTCTCCTTCCCCACAATTCTTTACCATTTCTCGACGTTGCTTTTTACATTGAAGTGGTATAATAATCTTATAAAAATAGAGTGAATTTTTCACAATAAATGAATTTTTAGGAGGAATAGCTATGAGCAAGAAGATTTTGCTGTTGTGCGGGGATTACACGGAAGACTACGAAACAATGGTGCCTTTCCAGGCGCTGTCTATGCTGGGTTATCAGGTGGATGCTGTTTGCCCTGGTAAGAAGGCTGGCGAAACGGTTGCCACTGCTGTGCATGATTTTCTCGGCAAGCAGACTTATACCGAACTGACAGGCCACAACTTTGCTTTGACTGCTGATTTTGACGCAGTAAACACTGCGGACTATGTGGGCCTGTTTATCACTGGCGGCCGTGCTCCGGAATACATTCGCCTGAATCCTCGTGTGATCGAAATTGTTCAGGAATTCTTCAAAGACAACAAGCCTGTTGCTGCGATCTGCCATGGTCCACAGGTACTGACCGCTGCTGGTGTGCTGAAAGGCTACAAGGCAACTTGCTATGAAGCTGTTGGTCCAGACATCACGCTGGCTGGCGGCGAATATGTCAACGTTCCTGCTGATGAAGCCGTTGTCGACAAAAACCTTGTTACCTCTCCTGCATGGCCTGGCAACACCGCTATTTGCCGTGAATTTGTCAAATTGCTTGGTGCCAAGATCGAAATCTAATGGCACAAAAAAACTGTTGCACGAATGGACAATAAACCACTCGTGCAACAGTTTTTTTATTTGCTTTTTTTCTCAAGAACATCTGCCATGGCAATGAAGTGATCGGCTTTTTCATACTCTGGCGCCGTGCAAAGGCTGACACCAACATAGATCACACAGGAAATAACCACTCCAAGCACCACTTGCAGCGCCGACTGCGGTGCCCAAAATGAAGGGAGCGCCACCCCAAAGCTGATGAGCAAATTGTAGCAGCAGTACACCAATCCCATGACCATTGACGCCAGTGCACCTTTGGCGTTGCCGCGCCGCCAGAAAAAACCCAGCACCAGCGGCACGAAAACACCGGTCGTGATGACATCCGACGCCATCCAGGAAACCACAAGGATGGAGCGAATCCGCAGCGCGATGAGAATGGCCACCAATGTTACCAAAAGTGTTGCAATGCGTGAAAACTGCAGCTTCTGCTGCTCTGTTGTCTGGCGTGTGTTGAGGTCCAGCGACAAGGTCATTGCCCCTGTGTTGATCAACGAGTCCATCGTTGACATGATCGCTGCCGCGATCCCTACAAAAACAATCGCACCCAGCACTGGCGACATATAATCGACAACCACCGCCGTCACAATGCCGCCTTCTGGCATTTCGTCAAACAGCACCAGCCCTGCCATACCAGTAAAGACCACCAGCAAATAGAGCGGAATGTATGCGAAAAAGCTCATAATCGTCATCTTGCGTGCATCCTCATTGCTGCGTGCCGCTGAAATGCGCTGCCATACATTTGCCTGAATCATCCATGAACAGCCAAACGTGATGACATAGCCCATATATTTGGACGCACCAGCAACCGGACTCAGATACTCTGTCTTACCCAAGGCCTCGGCCGTCTGCACAATCATGCCAAAACCATCAGCTTGCTTCATCGCAATAACAAAGACCACCACGGCTGAGATCAACAGCAGACAAAATTGAATGATATCTGTCAGCACCACACCGCGGAACCCGCCAAACATAGAGTATATCAGCACAATGCCTGTGCCGACCAAAATAGCAATCTCATAATTCAAGCCCAGATATGTGCCAAAGAAAGTGCCAATGCCCACCATCTGTGAAGCAGCATTCAGCGTCATAAAAATCAAAATCATCACGGATAAAAGCTTTGCCACACTTTTTGAATAGCGTGCTTCCATCATGCTGCCCTGCGTCAGATACCCCACACGACGAATGCCCTTCGCTCCGAGCATCATCAAAAATGTGGACAGCAGCACAGGCACCCCATAGTACCAAAACGCGCCCAGCCCATCAGAATAAGCCAAATCGGCTGTAGAAATCGCTGATCCAGCGCCCCACCACGATGCCACAAATGTGATCGACAACGCCCAAAATGGCAGTGTGCGCCCTGCAAAGAAATAATCCACAACGCTCTCATTTTTCTTTTCACGCGTCACCGCAAATAAGAGCACTGCAAAATAAACAATCAAGCCAGCGATTGATGCAATCTGTAGTACGCCCAAATAAATCCCCTCCAATTATTTTGTAAAGGGATTATACGACCCCCTCTCTAATATTTCAAGGCATTTTACGACCACGGCCCATCGCCGCCACTTATACGAGCAATAGCACGTATAAACACCATCTTTTATACCAAAAACATCCGATGATATGCTGAAAACATCTATACAGCATATCATCGGATGTTAATCATACTACTTTCCCACTATAAAAACATTTAAACTTATAACGTTAGTCCTGCATTAAAACCTGTATGAACAGCATGAACTATTGAAGATGCATCAACACAGTCACCGACATTAATGACATCAAAAGCCGTATCAATAAATTGATCTCTTTCTTCCGTCAGAGACTTAGTACCTGCACAAATAATCACAGTGTCTGCTTCAAGGAATTTTTTGTCTTCTTTTTCTTTAACCCAAACGCCTTTATCAGTAATTTCTGTGCAAGTTGTTTCAGTCATTGTTTTAACTTTATATTCATTCATCGCATTAATATAAGCTGTACGTTCTGTCAATTGCGCATTAGCTGCGATATATTCACCCATTTCCACAATGATAGATTCATGTCCAAGTCCATTAAGGTGAATACCTAATTCAACACCAACAGAGCCGCCACCAACAATTACAACTTTTTTACCCACTTCATCTTCATGGCCAAATACGTCAAATGCCATCTTTGCATTTTCAATACCAGGAATTGGTGGAACGATTTGCTTTGCACCAACTGCAACAATAACTGCATCTGGATCATTTTCTTCTATTGTTTCTGGCGTAGCAGCTTGGTTTAACACGACAGTAATTCGTTCTCTCTTACGAACTTGATGTTCCAAATATTCATGGAACAATTTCATTTCCTTCTTAAACCACATACCATCTGAAAGAAGTGCTTGCCCACCTAACTTTCCAGTTTTTTCATAAAGTACTACATAATGACCACGATCAGCACAACTAATTGCAGCTTCCATGCCAGCAACACCACCACCTACAACAACAACTTTCTTTTGACGGTCTGCTGGTCTGATAATGCTCTTCTGAGCACTTTGGAATTGCATTGGATTAACCATGCAATAACGATCATAACTTGGATGCGCTAACAAATGTAGATCTTTAGAGATTGCTACGCGACGACCATGATCCATGCAATAGTTGCAACGTAAGCAAGGACGAATATCATCCTCACGTCCTTCTTTTGCTTTCTTGATAATATCAGGATCAGCCATTGCAGAACGTCCCATAAGAACATAATCAGCTTGACCTTTTGCCAGCACTTCCTCAGCGATATCTGGATCATAAATACCACCAACGACACCGATAGGAATCTTAACTCCAGATTTCTTTACGATCTCACTAGCATAAGCATTATGTGCAGTAATTTGGAATCCTGTTGGTACTTGTTTTGGACGTGTCATGGCATCAATACGATGTGCACAAGTAATATGCGCCATATCAATATACGGTTCAAAGATTTTAATTTGTTCTGCACATTCTTCTGGAGTAATGCCGCCTTCTACTTCATCATTCCCATTCAAACGAACTTCAATCAATAAATCATCTCCAACCACCTCACGAATAGCTTTAATTACCATCAGAGGGAATCGGCAACGGTTTTCAACACTACCACCAAATTCATCAGTGCGATGATTTGTTAAAGGAGAAAGAAAATAGTTCATCATCCAACCATGACCGTAATGCAAGCAAATACCATCAAAACGGGCCGTCTTAATCCATCCTGCATATTCCGCAAAAAGTTTAACGATTTCTTCCAGTTCTTCTTTAGTTGCTGCACGCGCGCCCAAATGTGGCTCATCATCTGCAGAAAGTTTTGGATAACCAGGCAAATTGCAATATGGACCACCATGAATTAATTCTGCGAAAGTCAAGCCGTTAAATGCATGAACAGAGCGCTGTAATCTTTGGAAATTCATTTGGTTGCATGTTTTAGGATTTACATTAAACATATGTTCATGACTGCCATCGATAGGAACTTCCATAGGCAGGCACACAGAAGAAAAGCCACCTTGAATATATCGCATCCAATATTCAATACCAAACGTATTGATACGGCCATCGCTATCTTCGCCCCCACCTGTTGCTCCAGATCCAAGTGGAGTAACTAACGCACGGTTATTGAAACGAAATGTTTTCTTACCACGTGTAATGGTCATTGGTTCAAACAAATGTGGATATCTCTTTTTATAAATTGGTTTCATCAATACTCACTCCATTTCATAAATTTTATAGAATTAACCCGGCATCAAAACCAGTTTCAATTGCATGCTGCATATTAGATGCTTTCTTGCAGTCACCAACATTAATCACTTCATAGCAACAATGACGGAAACTGTCTCTCTCTGTTTCTAATGGTTCTGTTCCAACGCAGACAATAACCGTATCTGCTTCAAGGAACTGCTTACCATTTTCATTCTGAATATATACACCATTATCAGTAATTTCAGTTGCAGTAGTATCCAAATAGGTTGTTACATTTTCTTTTTCCATAAATTGAAGAATAGACATACGAATTGAAAGTTCCGCATTTCCAGCTTGGAAATGTGTCATTTCAACTACGCTGCAAGTATGCCCCATACCGCTCAAATGAATGGACAATTCACAACCAATATCGCCACCACCAACAATCACAACTTTTTTGCCAACTTCGTCTTCATGACCAAATACATTAAATGCCATAGTAGCTTTTTCAATACCAGGAATTGGTGGAATAATCTGTTTTGCACCAACTGCAACAATTGTGCTATCAGGATCAATATCCGCAATCATTTCTGGTGTAACTGTTGTTTCCAAATTAACAATGATATTTAGATTCTTTCTTACCTGGCGTTCCAACCATTCATGATAATCTTTCATTTCTTTTTTAAACCACATACCATCAGAAAGAAGAGCTTGTCCACCAAGTTTATCTGTTTTTTCATACAAAACTACTTCATGGCCTCTATTAGCTGCGCTTAAAGCTGCATTCATACCTGCTACACCACCACCGACAACAACAACTTTTTTGCGACGTTCTGGAGCAGGAAATTTCTTCTTCGTAATTCCCTGCATGGATAATGGGTTGACTGCACAACGACGATCAAAACTTACCTCATCAGCCATTACAAGTTCTTTACCTTTAATCTTTGATTTTCTACGACCATGATCCAGGCACATATTACAACGTAAGCAAGGACGAATATCTTCTTCATGACCAGATTTTACTTTATTAACCCAATTGTTATCTGCAATTGCTGCACGAGCAATTAAAACATAGTCTGCTTTCCCTTCCTCCAGCAGTTTTTCAGCTCGTTCAGGATTACCAATAGCACCTACTGTACCAATTGGAATTTTAACTCCAGGCGTATTCTTAACAATTTCACTAGCATAAGCATTATGTTCTGTTGGGAAGAAACTTGTTGGAGTCATACGAGGACGACTGGTTACATCAATTCTCGTACCACAAGTGATGTGTATCATATCTACATAATCTTGTAAAAGCAAGACTTGCTGTGCAGCATCTTCTGGCAAAATACCACCAGGCATTTCATCGTTACCAGTTAAACGTAATTCAATCAATAGATCATCGCCAATAACATCGCGTACTGCTTTTAAAACCATTAACGGAAAACGACAACGATTTTCAACACTACCACCAAATTCATCGGTACGATGGTTTGTTAATGGTGACAGAAAATCATGGAATAACCAACCATGTGCCATATGAATCATAATGCCGTCAAAGCCAGATCTACGTGCTAAATGTGCAAAATCAGTGCACAAATCAATAATATACTGCATGTCTTTTGCATCCATGCCTTTTACATGACGACCCTGATATTCAGAATCACTTGCACCAAGAAGCGGCAAATCCTTTCTAGTCAAACAACGTCCGCCATGAATCAATTCTGCAAAAGTCTTGCCATTATATGCATGAACCGAACGTTGCAACAAATGAAAATTCATATAATTACATTCTTTAGGGTTCATGTCAAAAACACCTTCATGACTACCTTCCGGCGGAATTTCCATGGGTAAGCAGACAGAAGAAAAACCACCACGAATAACGCCTGTCCAATAATCCACGCCAAAAGGATTGATTCTTCCATTATCCGCACCACCGCCGGTAGCAACAATACCAACTGGCGCCATCATTACACGATTATTAAATACAAATTCATTTTTATGTCTTTTGATAACAAGTGGTTCAAACATCTTTGGATATTTTTCTAGATAAGTCGCTTTCATAATATATAAACACTCCTTTATATAACTTCATATTATTGGATTTAAGATATTTTAAAATAGGATAGAACCTAATCCAAAACCAAATACGAAAACAATGATCATGTTAAAGATGCAGAAAACAACACCATATTTGAAAACACTATTTCCTGGCACCCATTCTTTTTCTCCGGCCATATAAGCTGTCGTAGAGGAAGCTGGAGGAGTAGCCAAACCAATTGCACCAGTCATTAATACACACATCATAACTGCAAGCATTTGAATATTTGCACCAGTACTAATACCAACTGTATAAGCTAATGGAGTAAAAATCGCTAAAGTTGCCATATTGTTAGCAATGTTTGTCATAATCGTTGTCAACAGGATAATAATGATAATGAATACAACAACACTCTTTCCTTCCACGATAGGTGCAACAATCTGCCCGATCCAAGCAATAATACCAGTTGAATCATCTTTGAATGCACCTGCAATTGTTAATGCAGAAGCAACCAATGACAATGCAGGCCATGCCATATCACGTGACATAATAACCTTAAAACCAATACCATCTTTAAAGTTAAAAAATACATATAATGCTATATATAGCATCAAAATTCCATTAGTACCGATAGTCTTTAAGAAAGCTGTCAATCCCCAATCTGCAGGAGCAACATTTGGTAACAACATAATAATCAGTAAGACTATAAATGAGATCAGCACATATTTTTGTAATCCCGTTAATTTATCATTATTTTCGAATGTTTCAACGTTATTTTTAATAAGAGAAACATCCGGTTTAACAACTAATTTACAGAATAATAAAACTGTCACAATTGTTGCGACAAGCATAGCTGCCACGCACACAATATACGCAACATAATTGATATTTGTATCTCCAGATAAACTACTATAGGAACCAAAAACCATTGCAGGTCCAGCTTTAAAGGGTAATAATTGATAAGCCACACAACCAACCCAGTTTGCTGAAATAATCATGTAAAGAGGCCATTTATCTCCTGGTTTAAACCCATACCTTTTACTAACTTCTTTAATTAATGGAACCATCATGATAAATGCGGGAGTTGCACTCAACAACAAGTTTAAAATTATCATTACAATTAAGAGCATAAACGTTAGTGCATATGGTCTACCCTGTACAAATTTTAAACTAACAAGCTTATTTGCAATATAATCAGCAACTCCTGCAGAACTCAAAATTGCAGTAACTGCACAGAATAAGAAAATAAGAATAACCGTTGAATTACCAAAAGCAGACAATAACACATTGTCTATCGTGTCATATCCACAAACGCCCAACATAACCAATCCAAATAAGCTTGGCCAGATAACATCACAAAATAGCCAGCCATAAAGCATGGCACAAAAGACTCCCAGAATTCTTATGCCAAGAGGTGTTAATGGAGGAACATCTGGCACAAATAAGTAAAATATCGCTATAATAGCTAGCATAACTATAGTATGTACATAGTATGATGTTTTGTTTTTACTTAATCTCATTAACATATTGCACACTTCCTTGCAATTTCTGAATTATGTACGCGGTTTTGAAGGCCTTACTTAAACCACACATTTATTATATGGATTGTATAAATCAATGTAAAATACAAAGTATAAAATGAACTTATATATCAATTCTTTTATATATTATATTTTATTTATGCCAAGCCAGTGCAAATAATATATATTTGACTAAGAACTTTATTTTTCTATTATTCTTACGTTGTAAATCATTTATTTTTTTTATATAATTATATTGACAACGAGTACTGACAGCTTTTTAGCCATTATTTTTGGGAAGGAAGTGCATTCCAAATGCAATTGAATCATTTGGTATACTTTTTAGAGGTTGTTAATGAAAGATCTATTAGTAAAGCTGCTCATAAATTACATATTTCTCAACCCTCTTTATCAATCACTATCAAAAATATTGAACACGAATTAGGACAGCCTCTTTTAAAACGAACAAAATACGGAGTGATTCCTACCGCTTTTGGACTACAAGTTTTTAACGATTTTAATGAATTCAAACAAAAGATGGATGCATGGTATCCACAAAAGAATATCTCAAATCTCCCATTAAATGGTTCTGTCTATTTTAATGTAATGCCAAGTGCAAGTGACTTTTTTTATAAAAATATCATTTTTCCTTTCAACGAAATGCATCCCGATGTAAAATTTTATCAATCGAACGCTTTTCTTCATTCAATCATCAATGATCTTTCAAATACTCCTTCAAATATTGCCATACTTTCAATTTCAAAAAATCTTGAAGCTCAAACGTTAGCTTTAGTTGCAAAGCAAGGTTGGCACTATAAACATATTTTTACTGATAAACGTGTTTTGGCAATTAGCACTAAACACGCTTTTTCGCAAAAAGAACTACTTCAGCAAGCAGATTTAAAAGAGTTAGCTTTAGTCTATTATTCCTATCAAAATGACACAATTTCAGAACAATACGTTGATTATTTTTCAACTTCCTATCGTGTTGGCTCATATAACGACATTTTAATGTTTCTTTTGCAGGGGAAAGCAGTCTGGCTACCATTACAATATATTTCTAATTTAAAACACTATGTAACAGAAGAACTGCTAAAATTCTATCCAATCCCTGTTTCTTCTATATCTGATGAAGTACCTGTTTATGTCATCTTTACTAATACATTAGGAAAAAGTGAACAAGCTTTTCTTGACTATCTTATCCAATATTTCAATAAATTCAAAAATCAATTATGTAGTACAACATACCAATAATTAAAAAAATGTCCCCCTTGATTAAACTTCTTTTTAATTTATCATCATTTTTTCATCAAATTTACATGATTTTTATGGCTTTTCTTTGCCAATTCCCCTACACTAATATGAGGCAATTATTTCATATAAAGGGACGGACATCATGGGATCATTTAAACTGACAAAATTAGAACGCAACTGGATTTTTTACGACGTGGGCAATTCGGCATTCACGTTGTTGATTACAACCATCATGCCAATCTATTTTAATAGCCTGGCTGAAAATGCAGGGTTATCAAGTGTGGAATATTTGGCTTATTGGGGGTATGCAGCATCAATTGTCACATTGATTGTTGCTGTAATGGGGCCTACATTCGGCACGTTGGCAGACACGCGCGGCTACAAAAAGCCGATCTTTATTCTCTTTCTGGCAATTGGCTTGGTTGGCTGTGTAGCACTAGGTTTTTCAAGTGATTGGCTGATTTTTCTGGTCATCTTCATCATTGCCAAGACTGGCTATTCGGCAAGTTTGATCTTTTATGATTCCATGCTTTCCGATGTCACCACACACAGCCGCATGGATATGGTTTCTTCGAGCGGCTATGCCTGGGGATATATTGGCAGTTGTGCCCCCTTCATTCTGTCACTGGTACTGGTACTCGGCGGCGGCGCTGTAGGCATTTCTGTCACTTTGGGCATGAAGCTGGCCTTCTGTATCACGGCAGCTTGGTGGTTGATATTCACGTTGCCGCTGTTAAAAAGCTACGAACAAAAACATTTTGTCGAAAAACATAGTCATGCCATTCGTGAAAGTTTTGTGCGTTTGGGGCGCACTTTCAAGAATGTAAAGGCAGAAAAGAAGGTTTTCTTTTTCCTCTTGGCCTTCTTTTTCTACATCGATGGTGTGTATACCATCATCGATATGGCCACTGCCTATGGCACTGCTCTCGGTCTGGATAGTACCGGGCTTTTATTGGCACTATTGGTGACGCAAATTGTTGCTTTTCCTTTTGCCATTCTTTTCGGTCGCCTGGCTGGTCGTTACGCCACAGCAAAACTCATCACTATTTGCATCATTGCCTATTTTGGCATTGCTGTGTTTGCTGTCTTTTTGACACACCAATGGCAATTCTGGGTGCTGGCCGTCCTTGTTGGTATGTTTCAAGGCGGCATCCAGGCACTTTCACGCTCTTATTTCACACGCATCATTCCACCAAAGCAGTCTGGTGAATATTTTGGACTCATGGATATTTGCGGCAAAGGCGCTTCTTTCATGGGCACCACCCTTGTCAGCGCTGTCAGCCAAATGACAGGCGACATCAATACTGGCGTCGGTATGATCGCCCTGCTCTTTATTGTGGGCATGATTTTTTTCCAAATCACTGTGCGCATTCATGATTAACAACAAAAATGCACCGTTTCTTATATGAAACGGTGCATTTTTTACGGGTTACAATTGCCGCAAGGGCTGTATCCCTGGTCGATCAAGCTTTGACGCGTGGCGTTGACTTCCTGAGGATCTTTCATCTGTGCCACACTGCTGCAATCGGGTTTATGGAATTTTTTCGAATTGGTATTGAGGACATAGGTCTGTGTTTGCTCAGTAGTAGGTGCATTGCTGTTCCCACTGTTCACTTCATTAACAGTGGTCTCCCAACTGTCGCCGCTGGTGTAATCAATGGTGATGCCTGGCTGTGCATTGTATGCGTAAACACAGTAACAAATGCCTTCGCCTTCATCTTCTACCGAATATCCTTCCATGAGCACGCCGCTGGCAACAAGGTTGGCACCTTCGAAAATCGGCGTTACCCGATAAAGCACATGATTGCCGGTCTCTTTCACATAATCGGCCACCATATTTTCAAAAGGCAGCATGCCTTCCATATTGAGCGCACGCGTACCAGTGATCAGGTTCTGTGTGTTGGCATTTTCACCCGTCAACTGATAGCCAATCAAATGGCAGCGGTTGTAAAGATATTTTCCATCTACATTGTCGTATTTCACTGTATGCCAGCCGCTCGGCTTCACCTGCCCAATGCTGCCGCGTTCTTCTGTCGGCATCAAATCCTGCCCCACACAGGCAAACGCAACACCACAGCGCCCGTAACCGTCTAATGATGCGTACGACTCAAACGACTCTGTCGTCAGATCTGCCGCTATAAAATAGGGCACATTATCGTGCACCGCCACATAAGCTGCACCATCATAAGCCGGTACGTCTGCCAAAGAAAATTCGGCATCCGCTGTCTGCGGCAGCGTTGCATCATCTGCATTGGCAGGCTGAGCCGTTTCTGACACCTGCTCGCCTGTTGCTGACGAATCCACCTGTGTGCCATCGCAGGCTGTCAAAAGGCTCAGGCTCAGCAGCACACTCAGCAGCAAGGCTATAATTTTAGAAGAGTGTTTCATCGATCGTAAACCTCCCGTGTAATGATATCGTGTGAATGACCAGGGAAATCAACCCTTTCTACGCAGCGCCATTCTGCATCCGTCAGTGCAAGGTCAAAGTATTGATCCGCCGGATAGACGCGGTGCCAACGGTAGACAATCACACGCGCAATCCGCTTCACAAAAGGTGCTACTGCCTGATCCTCCACAACACACACTGCTTGCTCCGGTGCTTCGCTCAAAAAATGCGGCGACACATGCACATTGTCTGCCCCTGCAAACATCGGCGCCGAATAGGCACTCATCCACAATGGATGCCCCTGTGCCTGCAAAAGAATATCCTCAACCACCACACGATCGCGACTTTGCCGACGATGGTTAAACATCATGCCATCGCGCTCATCCAAACAAACAATAATCTCCACTGTCCATCCCCCTTCTATTCCACGAATACACGCATTATACCATACACGCTCAGCAATAAACTATGTGATTTAATATTGCGACAATGATAAAATGCATTGACATTTATTATTATTCGATGCATAATATAACCATCGAGAGCAAGGGTGTTCCGAATAAATGGTTACCCCTTGCTCTCTTTTTTATTTATCAATTATTATCCATCGCAGTAAAGGAGACTTGTCATGAATAAATATTCAAAAGAAGACATCATCCGCCTCGTTGAAGAAAACGACGTTGAATTCATCCGTATGCAGTTCACCGATATTTTTGGCCAGCTGAAAAATGTTGCCATTACTTCAGCTCAGCTTGAAAAAGCCCTTAAC
>JAXJBF010000116.1:0-47148 GCA_036303105.1 Peptococcaceae bacterium
GCACCGGAGCCAAACCTCACTGTGCTTTGGAGCCGCGATCTGCCGGAGAACTTTAAGAAGTTCTGCTCGAGAATGAGTATTGAAACCGATTCCATTCAATATGAAAACGACGACATCATGCGTCCGCTTTATGGCGATGACTATGGCATTTCCTGCTGTGTGTCTGCGATGGAGATCGGCAAACAGATGCAGTTTTTCGGCGCGCGTGCCAATTTGGCGAAGAGCCTGCTCTATGCCATCAATGGCGGTGTTGATGAAATCAAAGGTGTGAAAGTTGTTCCTGGCATTGAGCCGCTGACCGGTGAGGTCTTGAATTATTCTGATGTCATCACCAATTATAAAAAGGTTATGGATTATGTTGCAGAACTTTACGTGGATGCCATCAACATTATTCACTATATGCACGACAAATACGCTTACGAAGCCAGCCAGATGGCGCTGCATGACACGAATGTAGAACGTCTTACAGCCTTTGGCATTGCTGGTCTTTCAGTGGCAGCAGATTCTCTTTCGGCGATCAAATTTGCGAAGGTGCGCCCAATTCGTGATGAGCGCGGCATTGCTGTGGATTTTGAAACCCTTGGCGATTTTCCAAAATATGGCAACGACAATGACCTTGTCGATGACATCGCGGTGGAAGTGGTTAGCTATTTCTCCAATGCTCTCAAGCGTCATCCAATCTACCGCGGCGGCATTCACACGTTGTCGGCCCTGACCATCACCAGCAATGTCATGTATGGCAAAAAGACAGGGTCCACACCAGATGGCCGCAAGATCGGTGAACCATTGGCACCTGGTGCCAATCCAATGCATGGCCGTGATGAGAACGGCGCTCTGGCCTCTTTGAATTCTGTGTCTAAAATTCCTTATCGCAAGGTTTGCCAGGATGGCGTGTCCAATACTTTCTCCATTGTGCCAGCGGCCCTCGGCCGAGATGACGCGCAGCGCGTCCACAATCTCTCAGCCATTCTTGATGGCTATTTCATGCGCAGCGCCCATCATCTCAACGTCAATGTCATGAACCGCGAAGTGCTTCTCGATGCGATGGAACATCCGGAACTTTATCCAACCCTCACCATTCGTGTTTCCGGTTACGCGGTTAATTTCAGCCGACTCAGCCGTGAGCAGCAGCTTGAAGTCATCAAGCGCACCTTCCACGAAAGCGTATAATATAAGAAGCCTCACAGCGATGCTGTCGCTGTGAGGCGATTTTTTTATACGACAACGCTGCTCAATGTTTCAATGTCGCCGTTTTGGATGGCAGGAAGGTATTGGCGTATGATTGGTTCGGGCCAGTTCCACCATTGCAGGCGCTGCAGAGTGAGGATGGTGTCGTCGTCAAACCGACGGCGGATGGGCTTGGCTGGCACACCGCCAACGATGGTGTAGGGAGGAACATCTTTTGTAACCAGGGCGCGGGCGCCGATGATGGCACCATCGCCGATGGTGACGCCAGCGAGAACGACGGCCTGATAGCCGATCCACACATCGTTGCCGATGACGATGTCGCCTTTGTTGTCCCAGGCGTTGCAAATGGATGAGCGCGACAGGTTCCATTCCTCATAAAAAATAGGAAAGGGATAGGTGGAGAGACTGTGCAAGGTGTGGTTGGCGCTGTTGAAAAGAAAGGTGGCGCCGCAGGCGATGGAACAATACTTGCCGATATAAAGATGGTCGTTGTTGATGGGATAGTGATAGAGGACGTTGTTGGTTTCAAAATCGCGCGGATCGTGAAGAAAGTCGTTGTAAAGGGTGTAGTCGCCGACGTGAATGCTGGGGTTGGCGATGGCGTTTTTCAGGTAGATGGTTTGGAGATCGCCGCTGCGGGGGTAAAGCGTATGTGGATTCATGTTGTTTCCTTTCTATGATAGGGGAAAGTGATGTTGCTGGATGTCGTCGAAACGATTGTTTTGAACATAATAAACAGTGTTCTCATGAGCAGCGTAGACGAAGCTCACGCGTGTGGCCCAAGGACCCTCCTGACGCACGTTGCGGAGGAGGGCGAAAGCATCGCTGACGTCAAAGTTTCCGTCACAGGATGAGAGCGTTGCATTTGCGCGTTCATAGCGGTCGTCGCCAGGGACGATGAAGGGACGCGTGCTTTCTGGTGCTAGGAGTGAGTAGTTGGTAATCAGTGAGAAGCGGCCGCTGTCCAAACGATAACCAATACCCGGCTCAATGATTAAGGTGCGACCATAACGATCGGAAAGCATGGCCTGCATGGTGGCATCGGCTGCATAGGTGATCTTTTTGGTTTGAACAAGATGGACGGCATCGTCGAAGCTGAGTCGAGCCTGCACGAATTGCTCGGTAAGGTCGGCGATGGTCATACAGTCGACGCCATCAGTGTAGAGGCCGCCAGGCACACCGTGAACATAAAGCAGGGTGCCGACGTTGCCGTTGCGGTGTACACCGTGATAAGTATGGCGCAAGCCGTCGGGCCGCAGGATGCCAATGGCGAAATGGTTGTGATCCATGATGATCCGATGATCCCAGATGGCGAGATCGATATCAAAATTGAATCCAGTGATCAGCGTATTTTCTCGATAAACAAAACGTGTGCACATGACGATTCCTTCTTTCTATACTATTTAAGATGGTTTCATCATAAAACGTACGCTCATATTTGGCTATGGAATAAATGGTACCGTATTATTCTGGCGCAAAAAAACGCTGCACAGACAATGAGGTCTGTGCAGCGTTGCTGCTGTTAAATGTCCATGATATACATCGTGTCAAGGGCTTCTTGATAAAGAGAGGTTTTATGTTTCCATTTGAAATTGTGCCCCAGCGAAACGTTGACATAGTGGACACCGTTTCGTTCCATTTCCATGCGGATGTGGGAGTGGGCACAGATGCAGGTATCTACGTTATATTTTTCGTAAAGTTCTGCGTAGTATTTGCTGCCCATGAAGGCGATGGTGGTACCCCAGACGTGGCTTTGTTTATAAAGCTCAGGGCGCGGCAGCATATGAATGACGGAGCAGATTTTATAGCTGTCACCATTTGGACGTTCACGAATGGTTTTGAGCTGACGCTCCATGAAATCCAAACTTTGGGCTGTAATTTCCTCGTTGATGCGCGGATTGTCTTCGTCGGTCAGCACGTATTTATATTCCGGACAACGACGCAAAAAATGGCGCTTGGTGGCTTCGCTCATATGGTGGTATTTGCGATGCAAGGAAAAGTCGTACCAGCTTGGGCTGCCGATGATGACCCAATCACCGTGTACGATTGGGTGAAGACAGAGGCTGTAGAGTGGGTGACCAAGCATGAGTTCCAAATATTCGTCGGCATCAAAGCAGAGGTCTTCATTTTTTTTGCGCTTATTTCTTCCAGCCGTGCAATAGAGTTCATGATTGCCGGGAATTTCGAGAACTTTTGTTGAGACATTTTTAGAGAGGTCATTATAAAAATCCAGCGATCCAAAGGCGCCGGTTGTTGTGTCACCGCAAAAAACAATTGCATCTAGCGTCAAATTCTTGCAGACACGTGTAAATTCGGCGAGAAAATCGTGGTGAGTATTATAGTCCATGTGTAGGTCACCAATGAAACCAATTTTCATATTCTCATCTCCTTGGCTTTAGGGTAGCATTGAAAAATATCGCTGTCAATAAGCGTTAATACTTTCACGGGCTTGGCGTTTGTGATAGAATGAAATCAGAAAATTCAAAATGAAAGGGGGTGCCTTTATGGCGCGACGTTCCTATAATAAGCTGGTGCGTGATAAAGTGCCGACAGCCATCGTACAGGGTGGTGATGAGGCAGTTACGTCTGTGCTCGAAAGCAAAGATGATATTTTGTTTGCACTCGATGAAAAACTGGATGAAGAAGTGTGCGATTATCAAGTGACAAAAGAAATGACTGAGCTGGCAGACGTGTTGGAAGTCATTCACGCTATCGCTGAGGCAAACGGTATTACGTTCGAAGAGTTGGATCAGATTCGTTTGCGCAAGCGTGAAACCCGCGGCGGTTTTACCAAGATGATTCTATTGGAAGAAATCATCGAATGAATGTGTCGCGTGGCTGTTGATCAAAGGTGGATCATCATAATGGCCGGCGCTTCTATGGCGGTCAGTAGTCGTCATTAAACATTAACGATGAAACAATCGGTACGATGTCATTATAACGGATAAACAACGTAACAAAAGTAGGAAGTTGCGTTGTTTTTTTGTGCATGCTTTTAAGAAATGATTAAGAATGGTGTCCTATACTTGGTTTGCCTGTTGGGCGGCTTGTGTTTCACAGACGTCATGGGGTATAATAATTGTTACATGCAAACATCAACAAGGGAGTGACCACCATGAGACAGGCAGTAGGGGTTATCGGCGGTGTTGGGCCGATGGCGACGGTATATTATATGCAGCGCGTAATCGAGATGACAAAAGCGACGTGTGACCAAGATCACATCAATATGCTTGTGTTTAACGATTGCGACATTCCAGATCGCACAGCCTTCATCACTGAACAATCTCCAGACAATCCACTACCAGTCATGGTGGAGGATGCAAAACGTTTGGAAGCGGCTGGTTGTGAGTTTGTTGTCATTCCATGCAACACAGCGCACTATTTCTATGATGAGCTTCAGCAGGCAGTGAAGATCCCAGTTGTTAACATTGTTGAAGAAACCATCTATTATGCAAAAGAACGTATTGCTGATCTGAAATGTGTTGGTATTCTTGCGACAACAGGCACCATTGTAACAGGTACGTATCAGAAATATGCACAACAAGCAGGGTTGGATGCCATTGTGCCAGACGAAGAAGGTCAGGCAGCGTTGATGCATATGATTTATGATGGTGTAAAAGCTGGGCAGCCAGTTGCGCGAGAGGACTTTGATGCTGTTGCAGATAAGCTGCGGGCCCGAGGGGCGCAATGCCTCATTCTCGGCTGCACGGAGCTTTCGGTTTTAAAACGCGATTTACCCATCGACGACCCCGATGTGTTGGATTCCATTGATGTGTTGGCCTCAGAAACGGTGCGCCGCAGTGGAAAACAGTATACCAGCGAGTGTTTGTTAAAGGAGTAAAAGTAAAACATGAAGAAAAAACTAACTGCATTGATTGCGATGCTGCTCGTCGTAACCATGCTTTTTTCTGGTTGCAGCAGCGGCACAGAATCGACCGGTGAGGTAGAATCTCTGCCTCAGTTTACGAATGAAGGGACGGCCGACAGTGATTACGATGTCATCGTTGTTGGCTCTGATCCAGAAGGGATTGCAGCAGCGGTATCAGCGGCACGCAACGGGATGAAGACCTTGCTCTTGTCCAAAGACAGCACACCTGGCGGTCTCTATACCCTCGGTGCCTTGAACTTTATTGACGTGCCGGAAACCCGCGATGGAACGACACTGGTCAGTGGGATTTATGAAGAATTTGTGAATGCAGTGGGTGGCAGTGGTTTTGATATTGTCAATGCCGCCAATGTGTTCCAAGATATGCTGACGGCTGAAGAC
This sequence comes from Peptococcaceae bacterium, assembly GCA_036303105.1. Lineage (GTDB taxonomy): Bacteria > Bacillota > Peptococcia > Peptococcales > Peptococcaceae > UMGS1590. The sequence continues at coordinate 5,456 of JAXJBF010000116.1, forward strand.
AATATCACCGTGCGCTACAACGCAGAATTCCAGGCACCTGTCATGAACGGCACGACAATCACAGGTGTGACAGTGTTGGAAGATGGGCAGGAGGTTACTTATAACGCGCCTTACGTCATTGATGCGACACAAGATGGTGATGTGGCAGCAGCTGCTGGTGCACCATACACCTATGCTGGCGAGGATATTGGTGAGCGCGATCGTGAGATGGGCGTGACTTTGGTGTTCCGCTTGTCTGGCGTGAACTGGGACAGCATGACCCGATACTTGACGATCAAACGTGGTATTGGTGAGCTGTTTAACAAGTCAACGAGCATGGGGGTCAGCGGCAACACAGCATGGGGCTTCAGCGATGAAGGCTATGCGTACGAGCCGGAAGACAGCGCCATGCGCTTGCGCGGCTTTAACATGGCACGTCAGGACAATGGTGATGTACTTGTCAACGCGCTGCTGATCTTTGATGTGGATCCACTGGACGAAGAAAGCCGTGAAGAAGGCATTGAGCGCGCCAAGGCAGAATTGGAAAACATCATTCCTTATCTGCAGGATGAATTCTGGGGCTTCAGCGACTGCCAGCTTGTTGGCACCGCAGATGACCTCTATGTGCGCGAAAGCCGTCATATTACCTGCGAATACAATCTGACGATTGATGATGTGCTGGAAAATCGTTGGCAGGACGATGCGATCTGTGTCACCTCCTATCCAGTCGATGTACAGCCAACAAAAACGCAGACCTACGGTACGGTTGTTGGTTATCCCGATCAGTATGCCATTGGCTATAAGAGCTTGGTGCCGCAAGATGTAGATGGCCTATTGGTTGTCGGCCGTGCGGCTGGGTATACGTCGCTGGCAGCCGGCTCAGCACGTATCGTGCCAACGGGTATGGCTTGTGGCGAAGCTGCTGGCGTTGCAGTAGCTGTTGCTAAAGCGCTGGATGAAACGCCGCGTGGATTGGTGGATAACAGTGCTGCCATTTCAATGATTCAGGATCTGTTGGTGGATCAAGGTGCAAATTTGGATCATACACAGACGCATGAAGATGTGATGGATCATTGGGCTTACCCAGGTGTGAAGGTGCTGCGCAGTCTTGGCGTTCTTGATGGTGGTTACGATAACAACTACTATTTAGACGACGCCATCACCATGAACCGTTATCAAAACATGGTCAACAACGCTGTTAAGAAAGCTGGCTTTGAACTTAGCGATAAGATTTATGTCAACGAAAATGTACCAGCACGTCAAATCATTGGAACGATGGCGCGTGCCTGCATTGAAATAGAAGGCGCTGAAAAGTTGGCCGATGATAATGAAGTATATCTACAAGCATTGAAAGACCGCGGCATTATGACTGATGAACTAGAAAGCTACTTCAGTGATATGGAAGCTACGCCAAACGCAGGAGCAGTGACAATGCTTACTGCAAGATTCTATAGTTATCTGCTCACTCTTGATGGAGCACAATCGCTGTCGGCGGCAGAATGCATCGATTTGAATTCTGATGACAACAGTGTGATTTCTGTTCCAGATTGGATTGCACAAAATGCGAATGCATAATTAATGGTTGTTTAAGAAGTGGAAAGGAGGACTTCATGGCTTGTTCATATGGCGGTCAGGCCCTTATAGAAGGGGTGATGATGCGTGGCAAGCACACACAGGCTATGTGTGCGCGGCTTGAAGATGGCCGCATTGTGTCAGAAGTAGAAGAATTTACACTGCTTTCACAGCGTAATAAATTCTTAGGCTTACCTTTGGTGCGCGGCGTCTGCAGCATGATTGACTCGTTGGTCAGTGGCATGCAAGCTATTGTCTGGTCAACAAATGTGTCACTGGCAGAGGATGAAGAGGAGGAAGAACTTTCACCGATGGAAATTGCGGTGACACTGATCATTTCTCTTGGCCTGGGTGTGTTGTTGTTCTTCCTTTTGCCAGTGGTCATTGCACATTTTCTGCAGCCTTTGATTCCAGGTAACTTTCTGCAGAACCTGTTTGAAGGAATTGTGCGTGTGGGTGTTTTTTTGCTCTATCTGGTGTTGATTACACGTATGAAAGAAATCCGTCGTGTGTTTCAATATCATGGCGCTGAGCATAAAACCATTCATTGTTATGAGGCTGGCGAAGAACTAACGCCAGAAAATGCCATGAAGCACACACGCTTGCATCCGCGTTGTGGAACAAGTTTCCTTTTCATTGTTATGGTGATCAGTATTTTTGTGTTTGCATTGGTTGGCGTGGAAAACTTTGCCTGGCGCCTGCTTTCGCGTGTCATTCTTTTACCAGTCATTGCTGGTGTCAGCTATGAGGTGCTGCGCTTCTGTGGTAAGCATATGGACAAAGCGTGGGTGCGTGCGATTGCCTGGCCAGGCATGCAGCTGCAGCGGCTTACCACCGCTGAACCAGATCGCAGCATGCTTGAAGTAGCGATTCATTCTCTGCAGAAGGTACGTGCACGCGAAGAAGATCCCGCCTTGGACCCGGATGCGACGGAAAATACAGAAACGCGTCCGACCAACGACAGAAAATTTGAGCTGATTACACAATGATTCAATCAACAAAAAACCTCCGATTTTGGCGGCTGCCAGAATCGGAGGTTTTTTGCATTAAAATCAAGTATGTATGAGCGAGAGCTTCAAATAATGGTTGAAACAGACGAGATGTACAACGCCAAATTGATAGCGAATAAAAGAATCAACGCCTATAATAAAATCTATAAGCTAAAATTTTGTGACAGATAGGTGCGAATCAGAGGTGTTTCGTGTCTTTTCGCGTTGGAAAGGATGGGGTCCAAGTGGACCTAAGACAGGAAAAAAAGGAATGGTTTGGCAATATAAAGGGCGATGTGTTGGCTGGAATGGTGTCATCCTTTGCCATCATTCCAGAAGTGATTGGATTTTGTATTGTGGCAGGAATCAGTCCAATGATGGGGTTGTACGCATCCATTTGGCTGACGGTACTGATGGCTTTTCTTGGTGGGCGCCCAGCCATGATCTCAGCAGCCGCAGGTTCGATGGCGCTGATTATTGTCAGTCTTGTAAGAGATTATGGGCCGGAGTATTTGATGTTTGCAACCATTCTCTGTGGTTTGATCATGTTCTTTCTTGGCTTGCTAAAAGTTGGAAATCTGTTAAAATACATTCCTCACAGTGTGCAAATCGGTTTTGTAGATGCTCTGGCCATTTTAATATTTATGTCCCAATTGGGAAATTTCAGCGGGGAAAGCTGGCCAATGTTTGCGCTGGTGGCACTGGGAATCGCCATCATCTACCTATTTCCACGTATTACACAGGCGGTTCCATCTACACTGGTAGCCGTTGTTGTCGTCACCGCAATAGCGATAATTTTTGATGCACCAGTGAGAACCATTGGTGACATGGGCGCCATCACAGCAGCTCTGCCGGCGTTCCATGTACCGGATGTGCCGCTTTCTGCAGAGACGTTTAAAATTGTTCTGCCATACTCCATTTCCATGGCCCTAGTGGGATTGGTGGAAACGCTTCTTACTTCACAGGTGATTGATGAAATGACGGACAGCGAAGGCAATCGCAACCGTGAATGTCGAGGCTTGGGGATTGCCAACGTAGTGTCGGGACTGTTTAGTGGTACTTGTGGATGCGCCATGATAGGTCAGGCCATCGTTAATGTCAACTCAGGCGGCCGAGGCAGATTGTCAAATTTTGTTTCGGGTTCGTTTTTGCTGGTGCTGATCTTTCTATTAAAAGATGTTTTAGTACAAATTCCATTGGCGGCGCTGGTGGCTGTGATGATTACTGTTTCGATTTCAACCTTTGATTTTGAATCATTTTTTCAGCTGCCAAAAATGCCAAAGAGCGATGCTGTCGTTATCGTTGTGGTGGTCATGATTGTTGTAGCAACGAATAATCTTGCTTATGGCGTCGTGGCAGGGGTTGTGTTGACAGTCATCTCCTTTGCTGTAAAAATGTCGAATTTAGAGATAACTATCAGGGCAGAAAGGAATGCCAAAGTCTATTATATAAAAGGTTGTCTTTTCTTTGCATCTACTGAGCCGTTGTTTCATGCATTTAATTTTCATGATGATGCAGCGATTGTCATTATTGATTTCTCGAAGGCGCGAATCTTGGATGAATCAGCGGCTTCCAGTTTGAAAAAGATCATTGAACGCCTCGAGGAAAACGGAACGAAAGTACAAACACGAGGTGCTGATGAAAAGAGCCGTGCTCTGGTGTATAAATTGTACGGTTTATAAATGAACAGCAGCCAATTTCTGGGGACGGAGATTGGCTGCTTTTTCATTCTTTTCAAAAGGATCTTATTTGGATGTATTGCATCCTCACGGTATATTGATTATGATATAGTTGTAATTGATAAAGGAGACTATCCCGTTGGCATCAGCGATAGAATAAATTGTGGATGGGTGAGGATTTATGAAAATAGAATATGTAAAATATTTTATTGAAGTCGTTAAAGCGGGCTCTATCACAAAAGCAAGCGCAAATATTCATATTGCTCAACAAACCCTAAGTGCGGCCATGTCTTCTTTAGAACATGAATATGGACTTAAATTGCTTGAGCGCACAAATAGAGGCATTCAGTTAACGAAGCACGGTCATATTTTTTATCAGGAATTTTCTAAGGTCTTGCATCACTTGGAGTATTTAGAAGAATATGCTACAGAAAATCTTGCGCTTACTGCTCAAGACATAAAGGGATCTATAAATATCTTATGTACACCAATTTTTTCTCAAACAGTCTTTTATTATTTTATTAAGAGCTTTCAAGAAAAATATCCTAAAGTAAATATCAATTTATTTGAAAAATCTCCATCCGAATGCTTAGAAAAATTGCAAAGTGTTGAAGAACAGGATGTTGACTTGATCATGATGAACGTTGGCGAACAGCTTTACCATGAGAATATACTTGCAAAAGCTAGAAAAGAAATGAACGTTCAGATAGAGACTATTTTTAAAGAAGAGGTTGTCGCTCTTGTTGGGAAAAAATCTGATTTTGCGAAGAAAAATTATTTGAGCAAAAAGGACCTTCAGGGCAAAACTGTTGTTTTCTATAAAAATGAAATGGGTGATGAAAACTGGATTATTCCTAGTTTGGAAGAGTCTGGTTTTAATTTAGAAAAATGTATTTATACAGGCAGCATGGTGGTTTATGGTAGGATGCTGGCAACTGAGAATGCCATCAGTTTCTTTGGAAAAAAACATTTTACAGAGAGATTTCCATATTATACCGAACTGGATTATGTAAAATTAAAAGATAAGATCAATCAATATGTTGTGTTGGCGTATAAAAAGGATGGCAACAATGAAAAAAAGTATGTGAAGGATTTTTTAGAAATTATAAGGTCTTACTACTAATAAAAAACTTTCCCAAATTCATGGGAAAGTTTTTTATTTTATACAATAATAGACATCAAGCCATAGCCAAGCGTGGAAATGATGACGATGGCGATGAGTACAATCGGGATGCTGGTTTTATAGATGTCTTGCAACGTACACCATTCTTTATTGGCATGTAATAAAGCCGATGCCGGACAAGCTGCTGGTGTGAGCAGGGCAAGGTGAATGCACATAACCATAGGAATAACAATGGTCAATGCATTGATACCGCTGGACTGAGCAAATTGCAAAATAAGCGGAAGGAACATGATCCCGGTTACTGCATTGTTGCAGAAATTGGTGATAATCGTGGAGAGTAAAAAGACCAAGAATGAAAAAATGAACAGGGAGTTGAGGGTCAAAATACCATGCATTTTTTCGAGCAGAAATTGAGTGACGCCGCTTTCTTCAGCGCTCAACAGGCTTGAGACTGGCATAACGACAGCGGTAAGAATAACCACTTCCCAATTGATCGCCGAGGCATCTTTTTGAAATTCAAGAAGACGTTGGCCATCAACCTTGATCCAGGACATTAAGACGACCATTAAAATGGTTATGCCGCAGGCGCCAAGGCTTTTTAAATATGAAGATACGATCAGATCCGCAGGGAGAATGCTTGGCAGCAACATAAGCAGAACAAATAGACCGACAACAAAACTCACAACTTTTTGCTGTTTGGTCATCGTGGTTTTTCCCTGCGAGAATAATTTTTCAACGTCCAATTTTATGAGGGCAGAAACGTTGATTCTGAAAATGTATTTACACAATAAAATGTAGGCAATGATAATCACAAACGCGATTGGGAAATAGAAAATAATGTACGTTAGATAGTTGATGGCTACTCCGGTCATATTGGTGTAGGCACCAAGGACGACAAGCGGAACAACCTGCCATGGGAGTGCACCAAAACCAAGTAGAGCCGCCAACATGATTCCGATGGTCATTACCGTTGGATAAGGAGATTTTGGTTTGATTTGTAATTGTTCAGAAACGCTGTAGATGATCGACCAACATAACAGCACACTGGCTACAGGAGAAACAAACGCACCGAGAAGAAATGAGACAAAAAGTAAGATGCTGGAAAACAACCAAGGCTTTCCTTGTAGAAATTTTTTGGAAAGAAGTGTTGCACTGATATAACTACTGAGTTGACTTTTGTCAATAATGGCAATGATAAAGAAAATCATCAACACCATAATGGTAACATCGCTGCCGAAGCCTTTCGCCATAACATCGACGATGGTCATGGTTTTAGTCAGAATGAGCGCAACCATACCCAATAAAGATGCCCAAACAATTTCTGAGAACGTCCATCCGTACAATAAACCAAGAAAAATACCAACAACATTCATGCCTGTCTCTGTTAATGGAGGAATTGTAGGAAGGAGTCCAAAGCCAAACATAATGATCAGCGTGACAGCAATATGAATATAAAACGTATTTTTTTTCATAAGTACCTCCAAAAAACATGGCAACATATTTTAGATATGTTGCCATGTCTGTCAGTCCATCGTGTTTAGTCTTCGAATATCTGGAAAATGGTGCCGCCTTCACACTGCTGTGGTGGTCGCAGCCCCAGCAAAGATGTGACGGTTGGTGCAAAGTCGATCTGTTGGATCACTCTTTCAATGGTCATCCCTTGTTTGATGCCCTTACCGGCTGCAACAAAAATAGGGGAAGAGCTGCTTTCTTCTTGTGCGAAAGCGGTAGAGAGTACATCGCCGTGAATGCGCGTATGGTTTTCTTCTGTGAAATAAACAATATCCCCTGATTCAGGACCGCTCATACCAAGAATTTGTGCGTCGCGATTGCGCATTGCCAGAGAAATAATGCGCTTTCCATTCAGACGGTATTGATAAAGATCGTCAATAATTTGACGTTCTAATTCATACTTGTCTTCTGGGTCGACGATACCGGTGGCGTTACGCCCTTTTAAATTAATGAAAATATGATTGCCGCGGTTGGCAACGGCTTTTGTTTGTTCCCAATCAATTTCTTTGATTTCATTTCCATTGGCGTCTTTCTTCAGTACTGTATACCCCAGTTCTTTCATAACACCAATATTGACGCCAAATGGATCGCCAATGAGAGGTACTTCTTCGGAAGAAATGACCAAGCCATGGTCGGATACAATGAAGATGGTCCAACCTTCATCTAAATATGGAAGGAATTCTCCGAGGTAATCGTCGGTTTGAATATAAACCTGTTCCCATGCTTTTTGGTAGCGATCGAGATTTGGATTATCGTGTCCTTCAATTTCTGTGCAATGATGAAGAATGCTGTGGGCGATGGCATCAACGTGATGAACATGGGAAACAACGACTTCGATGCCATATTTTTGGATCAAATGTTTGATCGAGTCTGCCTGCCAATGTGTATAGAAGGACCAGGTAGGCAACAGAAGTTTTTCAACAAATTCGATGTTGTTGCCGCCTGTTGGGGAGGCAGATGGCACAGGGCCGACATTTTCAAAAATATCATGATAGATTTCTGTTGGGTGGAATAAGGTGTCGTTTGTGACATCAAGAGCAGCACCGGCCCAAACATTGATTTCGGAGCCATCTTCGGCAAGTTTCAAAAGACAGTAATGCCGTGTTACATCGTGAATGTGATCGTTGACTTTTATGGTTTCTTTAATGTTGAAGACAACGTCGTCGTTGTAGAGCTCAACGATCGGCGTTTGATCCTTTTTGCTCTGATAAATAGAAACCTTGTCATATTTTCCTTCGGCGTTTTTGAAAATTAAGCCAGGACGTCGTTCAAGACCATTGCTTACAACCATGGAAAATTCAAGTGTGTCTTCTGGTAATTCTTGTGCCCAACCTTTTGCTGGTTTGATTGGGGAGCGGGAGATATCAAAACGAATGACGGAAACGGCCATGTCACCATCCTCATGGGACAGCATGATGTTTTTAACGTGTTTAGAGCCTTGCAATACGCTGTCTAATGCACCAGCCTCTTCAGTATCGTTTTCGTCAAACAAATCATCGATAATACAACCTGCACCAGAGGTAACTGGGGCTTTTGGCTTATAATCAACGGCAGTTATTTTATTAGAAGCGACGAAAAGTTTTTCACCTTCAACAGCACTCCCACCGTAAACATGGGCTGGCTGTGTCCCATCAACGACAAATAAGTTCTCACTATTGTTGGTTGGAGGCCAGGAGCTGCCAGGCCAGTGCCACACCAAAGTTTTTTTGTTTCCGTCGAGCGAGGTGATGTCCCAGAGGCGTTCTGCCTTGCAGTCGTTTGAGTTTAAAGAATAAATCATGGTATCGAGTGATTCTGGATCCTGATTCCAAAAACAGGTGATGCCATGGGTGCTTGGATAAGCACCTGTAGCAAGCGTTGTCCACATAGGAGGAGTTACTGTTGGATGATTGCCTAAGAGACTTAAATCTTCCTTTGCAGCGCCGCGTTCAACAAATTTTTTCAAGTTTGGCATCTTTCCCTGCTTCATATAAGAGGAAGCTTTTTTGGGATCCATCCCGTCGACGCCAAGAATCAGTACTTTATCTGCTTTTACCATATCGCATCCATCCTTTCAAAATAATTGGTAATGAGATTTATCAATAAATATTATATGATGGCGTTGAGAAAACCGTTAACAGTATTAATTGGTCAAAGTGTTCTGCTACCAGAAAAAATGGTGATTACATTAAAAGTCATTATTGAACAAGCTGGATGAAAAAAGATTAGTTTATAACGAGGATGTTTAGATGGCTTGCAACTTGAAAGTCTATCAGGTAAGATAAGTATATGTCCGGGCGGTGTCCGGCCTTTTTTCCGTGAAAGAAAGGAGCATTTGAAAATGTTAGATAAGCTTCAAAACTTAGACGATAAATATGAAGAACTTGGTCGCATGCTTGCAGATCCTGAGGTGTTAGGCAATCCTGAAGAACTGAGAAAAACAGCGAAAGCACGTGCTGATCTTGAGGACGTGGTCATGGCATGGCGCGACTATAAAAAATCTTCCGAGGAGTTGGAAGAGGCCAAGATGATGCTTGGTGAAGATCTCGACGATGAGATGTCACAAATGGTTAAGGAAGAGATCAAGATGCTGAGCACGAAAGTTGAGGAACTGGAGCATCAGATCAATGTGTTGCTGTTGCCAAAAGATCCGAACGATGAACGCAATGTTATTGTGGAAGTGCGCGCTGGCACGGGTGGTGATGAAGCAGCGCTCTTTGCTGCTGATCTCTATAAAATGTATGTGCGCTACGCTGAAAAGCAGGGATGGAAAGTGGATGTGATGAATTCCAACGAGACCGATGGTGGTGGCTACAAGGAAGTAACCTTCATGATCATTGGCAAAGGCGCATACAGTAAGCTCAAATTTGAAAGCGGTGTGCATCGTGTGCAGCGCGTACCGGCCACTGAAGCTTCTGGACGTATCCATACTTCTGCAGCAACAGTGGCGGTGCTGCCAGAAGCTGATGATGTGGAAGTTCATATCGAACCGAAGGATTTGCGCATCGATGTGTTCTGCTCTAGTGGCCCTGGTGGACAGTCGGTTAACACGACAAAATCTGCTGCACGCGTGACACACATTCCAACAGGCTTGGTCGTCAGCTGTCAGGATGAAAAGTCTCAGCAGATGAATAAAGAAAAAGCCATTAAGGTATTGAAGAGCCGCCTTTATGAAAAAATGATGGAAGAACAACATGGTGAGGAAGCGGCACTGCGTCGTTCCATGATCGGCAGCGGCGATCGCAGCGAACGCATTCGTACTTACAATTTCCCACAGGGACGTATTACGGATCACCGTATCAACCTAACAACCCATCGCTTAGAACAGACACTGATGGGGGATCTCGATGAACTCATCGAAGCCTTGGTCAGCACCGATCAAGCACGTAAACTGAAACAAGCTGCGGAAGAGGTTGAAGCATGACTTTGAGAGAATGGCTCCAGACAAGCAGAGCGCGTCTGCCGCATATGACGCGTTTTGATCTGGAAAGGCTTTTGGCTGAACGTGTCAATATGGGGCGTGCCCATCTTTTGGCGCATTTGGAAGACCCATTGCCAGAAGCTGCTGCAATGCAGTTGTCAGCGGATGTGGAAGCATTGGAAAATCATGTGCCACTGCAATATGTGCTGGGCTATGCCTATTTCATGGACGCAGTTTATGAAGTCAATGAAGATGTGCTGATTCCACGATTTGATACTGAATATTTGGTGCAAGCGGTATTAGATCGTGTAGAGAAAAAAGAGGCTAAAGTGTTGGACCTTTGTACAGGCAGCGGCATTATTGCAATTTCATTGGCCCGTGCGCGAGCAGCCTGGCAGGTGGCGGCTTCGGATATTTCTGATGCTGCGTTGAACGTGGCAAAACGCAATGGCGTACGTTTAGCAACAGACATCGACTGGCGTTTGGGCGATCTTTTTACGCCTTGGCAGGGACGACGTTTTGATGTCATTGTGGCCAATCCGCCTTATATCAGTCATGAAGAATATGTTGATCTTTCAGCTGAAGTGCATCAGGAACCACGCAGTGCTTTGGTTGCGGCGCATGATGGCCTTATTTTTTATGAACGTTTGACAAAAGAAGCAGGATGTTATCTTCTCCCAGGTGGCTGGTTGGCGGTAGAGATTGGCTGGCAGCAGGGAGAAGAGGTGCAGAATTTATTCCTTCAACATGGGTTTAAGGAGGTGGCATGTCTAACCGACGGTCAGGGACTTGATCGCGTGGTGGTTGGACATCTGGTATGAGCACGTATTCACGAAAAGACGATGCCATGTTGATTGGCGTCATTGTCATCGCGTGTTTTTTGGCATTGTTCAATTCGACAGCATTAAATGCAGGGCTGCCGTTGTTTATGGAGATCTTTCAAGCCTCTGTTACGGAGGTTCAGTGGATTATGATCGGTTATACGGTTATTATGGGTGTTGCCAGTCCGTTGGCCGCATGGTTTGTTCATCGGTTTTCTTTGCGCAATTATTTTGTCTACAGTATGCTTTCTTATGCAGTGCTCTCATTTGCGAGCGGTCTGATTGCTAATGTATATTTCGTTATTGTGCTTCGAGCCTTTCAAGGGATTGCGGGCGCCGCATTGGTACCTGTGACGATGATTGCTATTTATCGATTTATTCCACGGCATCGTCAGCCGTTCTTTTTGACCATTCAGAATATGAGCCTGTCGTTAGGACCGGCCATTGGTCCAGTTATAGCAGGTTTGCTGCTCATGGTGTTAAGCTGGCGTTGGCTGTTTTGGTTTAGCGTGCCGCTTTCTATTGTAGCGGCTGTTTTAGGGATGCGTGTTTTTCCAAAAGAAGCACCTTCCAGTGTAGAAAAAATTGATGTTCCATCCCTTGTGACGATTGTCATTGGCAGTATGCTGGTATTAATGGGCTTTAGTTTAGCCAGTGACATGGGGTTAGGCAATCCACTAATCATTGCCATGATCGTTGTTGGATGCCTGCTGTGTGTGTATTTTATTCGTCGCCAGGGAACGTTGGCATCGCCAATTTTATCTTTTGACGCAGTACATTACCGGGAATTTGGCTTGAGCATGATTGCAAATGTCCTGCTGTCGATGGCATTGTGTTTGGCGCCATTTGTGCTGGCGATTTATTTACAAACAGTGCGTGGCTTTAGCGCCTTTCAATACGGCTTACTTTTGTTGATTCCAGCAATTTTTTCTGTTGGTGGAGCACCAATCAGCCAGAAACTTTATACGAAAGTATCGTCAAAAGCGTTAATCATTTGCGGTTTGCTTTTCTTATCAGTTGGTAATTTGCTGCTGGGATTTAGTGCTCTTGATACCAGCATTGTGTTGTTCATTGGCTTGCTTTGCCTGCGTTATTTGGGCATTGGCATTATGGGCATGCCTGTTACTGATCATGGCATGCGGGCGCTGCCGGTGGCGTTACAGGATGATGGTTCCACACTTGTTAATTGGGCAAAGTTGATGGGAAACAGCTTCGCGCTTAGTGTCTTTACAATGGTTTACAGTATTGTGGCTAGTGACATTGAAGGTGCCGGCGGAGAAATATTGGCCATGGTTAAGGGCGTGGATGAGGTTTTTGTTAGTTCGGCGATCATTTTGCTTTTAGGACTGATTCCAGCATTTATGCTTAAACGTGAACCACCAAAGTAAAAAGTGTTTCCAATAAACGAGAAGATAAAGGATGAATAAAAGACGAGTTTCAGGTATAATGAGAACGTAAGAATGTAAGGAGGAATTGTGTTATGAGCAGACAGGCTTGCATCTTTGACTTGGATGGTACCCTGTTGGATACGTTACAGGACCTTGCGAACAGTGCCAATGCAGCCTTAAAAGCTGTCGGATTGCCAACGCGAAGCATTGATGACGTGCGACGATTCGTAGGTAATGGCGTGCGTGTGTTGATGCGCCGTGCTGTACCTGAAGGCACTGATGATGCCACCTACGAGGCTGCTTATGCACAATTCCTCGATGTTTACGCGCGTGAAAAAGCACATCATACTTGTCCTTACGCAGGCATTCGAGAAACTGTCCAGGTGTTGGAAGCGCGTGGTGTGCGCTGTGCGGTGTTATCCAATAAGAATGATGATGCGGTTGCAGCGTTGTGTACTCAATATTTTCCTGGCCTATTTGAATGGACGCAGGGAATGCGTGATGGGATCAGACCGAAGCCGGCACCAGATGCTTTGCTGGCCATTTGCAAGCGATTAAACATTGCTTTGGATGATGTTGTTTACATTGGTGATTCTGAAGTGGATGTACAAACAGCTCAAGCTGCTGGTGTGCGTTTGATCGCAGTTACCTGGGGATTTCGAAGCCGTCAAGCGTTATTGGAAGCAGGTGCAACGACGCTCGTTGATCGTCCAGAAGAGTTATTATCGGTTTTATAATACGCAATTAAGAAGTATGTAAGATAGAGGAGGTGCTGTCATGGAAGCTTGCTACTATAGAAAGCTGGAAGATGGCGCAGTTGAATGCCAGTTGTGTTCACACCAATGTGTGATTCAGCCTGGTGAAATGGGGATTTGCAGATGTCGTATCAACGACAATGGTGTATTGGTTGCTAAAACCTATGGTGAAATCAGTGGGATGACCACTGAGAACCTGATTGAAATGGGCTTCCATTTTTATCCGGATAAAGACCAGAAATTGCTGTCCATTTCAGCGTATGGGTGCAATATGAATTGCCCATATTGCATCAACCGCCATATCTCACAAGGGCGCATTCATACCGAACATCTTGATGCAGAAGAATTGGTTGAGCGATTAAAAAACCTCCATCGTTCACGTGGCGTCAATGGCGTCTGTTATACATTTAACGAACCACTTATTTGGTTTGAACATGTACGCGACTACTCGAAAGTAGTACGTGAAGCTGGGTTCCAAAATGCTCTTGAGACCAATGGCATGATTAATACCGAAGCGTTTAAGACATTGCTAGAAACGATGGATATGGTCAATATTGACTACAAAGGTTTTAGTGAATCGTTCTATCGCGACTATTTGCAAGGCGATTATCAGAATGTTCTCGATAATATTGGCGTTTTGGCGAAGAGTGGTGTTTACTATGAAGTGACCTGCTTGATCGTTGCCAATGTCAATGACAATGATGCAGAATTCGATCAGGGCATGCAGGCGTTGCATGCTGTTGCACCAAATGCACCAGTTAATCTTTTGGCTGTTGTGCCTCGCAATAAGGAAGAACTTGAATTAGAACCAAGTATTGAGAAAATGAACGATCTTTTGGAGATCGCAAAAAAATATTTTGCTCAGGTACAGATCGTTGATCGTGATAAGGCACCGCAGTGGTGAATGTGATGGTAGCATATAAAGATAAACTGGTAGCTATCAATTATGAATTGCGTGACTGCCAGAAAAAAGAACAGAAACTGCTGTTTGACGATCCATTTTGGAAAAAAGCTGTGAGCAAAACAACAGGATCGGCACGTGCAAAAATCGAAGATAAAATTCCAGAAAAATTGGAAGATAACTTAAATAAAGCGTTTACCGCAGCGTTTAAAATGGTTTTCCAAGAAGGAAAAGTCATTATTAAAAAAACGTATAATGAAGAAACATTAAAATCGGAATACGTTGATAAGCGTGTTGGTGTGCAAACGAAAGGTGATCGTTCGCTGATTAAAAAACTACGCCAACCTGCAGAAAAACGCTATCTTAAATCTCTTGGCGTTGCAACAACTGAAGGTGTAGGACTTGGATTGTTGGGCATTGGTTTGCCGGATATCCCGATTCTTATCGGTAACATGATTCGCACCTGCACTGTTTCAGCGCAAAGCCATGGATTAGATACAGACCGCAAAGATGAACAGATCTATATGCTGCTGTTAATTCGTTTGGCGGCAATGCCTGTGGAAGAGCGTGAAGCTGTCAACAAACAATTGGATGCGCTGGGTGATGCCATTGACGCCGGAAGAAGTGTTGTTTTGGATTTGGACAAAGAGATGCAGACAACCTCAGAGCGCTTATCAATGACGATGCTTTTCAGCCGATTCGTTATGGGTTTACCAATTGTTGGGGTTGCAGGAGGCTTGTACAATCCTGTCATTGTTGGCCAGCTCCATCAGTTAGCCGAAGTGAAATATGAAGTTCGGTTATTAAAGCGTTGTAAAGCGGACTTGGTCCGTCAATATCATAAAGACAAAGGAGATATGAACGAATGAAAAAAATGGTTGTATTGGAACCGCTTAGTGTGCCAGATGATGTGCTGGAAAGCATGCTTCAGGAAAAACTTGGTGATCAAGTTGAATGGACACTGTATGATCATCGAGCTGCATCTGATGAAGAAATGATTGAACGTGCCAAAGATGCAGAGATTGTCGTTATTGCTAACCAGCCAATGAGTGCCAATGTGATGGAGCATCTTGACAAGATTGAAATGTTGGCTGTGGCATTCACCGGTTTTGATCATATTCCAATGGATGTTTGCAAGGCAAAGGGTGTAACTGTCTGCAATGCCAGTGGCTACTCCAACGAAGCTGTTACTGATCTCGTTTTTGGCATGACCATCACTTTGCTGCGTAATATTCGCGAATGTGACAAGGTTGTTCGTGAAGGCGGCACCATGGCAGGCTTGGTTGGCCAAGAACTGTCCGCCTTGAAATTTGGGGTTGTAGGCTGCGGACACATTGCTCAGCAAGTGCTGAAGGTGGCACAGGCTTTTGGCTGTGATTGCTATGCTTACAACCGCAGTCCAAAGGAAGTAGAAGGTGTTACGTTTGTAGATCTTGATACACTGATGTCTACCTGTGATGTGGTTTCTGTACATCTGGCCATGAATGATCAAACACGTGGCTTTATTGGTAAAAAGCAGATTGATGAAATGAAACCAACAGCTATTTTGATCAACTGTGCACGCGGTCCAATCGTTGATATTGATGCATTGGCCCAGGCCCTGAATGAAGGTCGCCTTGGCGGAGCTGGGATTGATGTATTCTATACAGAACCTCCTCTTGAAGCCGGTCATCCATTGTTTACCACTCCACATACCTTACTGACACCTCATGTTGCATTCGCAACTGATGAAGCATTTGTAAAGCGTGCGCATATTGTAACCGACAATATTGCCGCATTTTTAGCTGGTCATCCAACAAATGTTGTGGGCTAATGCAAACGTATAGACGATAAATAAGAAGAAGGCTGATCTATAAATAATACTAATGAAACGACCCTCTCTCAAGAGAGGGTCGTTTTTTGCGTTTATTTGGGGACCTAAGGGCTTTATTAAGCTGATTTTAAGGCGTTGTTAAGCCAATGAAGGACCAAGTGGGGGTAGAAATCCCTTTAAAATTAGTGTAAAGTGGAGGAGAAAGGGGCAAAAAGGGACAATATGGATGAAGGGAGTGGGCCTTTATGTTTTTGGGTGAATACAAACACACTATTGACAATAAATGCCGACTCACTATTCCTGCGAAATTCCGTGAAGACCTTAATAATCAGTGCGTTATAGCAAAAGGCCTTGATGGCTGCCTCACTGTTTATCCGATGGATGAATGGGCGTTGGTTTGCGAAAAGATTGATGCGAAACCATCCAGTGATATAAAGGTGCGGCGTTTTAAGCGTCTTTTCTATGCCAGTGCCAGCATTGAGATCTTGGATAAACAGGGACGATTGTCTATTCCATCGGCGTTAATGGAGTATGCAGCGATTGATAAAGATGTATACATCGTTGGCGAATCCAATACATTTGAACTGTGGAGTGCGGAACGCTGGACTTTACAACAAGCCGAAGAGGGCGAAGACTCGTTTGAAGAACTTGCAGGATTTCTAGGCATTTAAAGGTGGTATCACAAATGGAATTTCAACATATACCGGTGCTGTATGATGAGGTGTTAAAAGGATTAAATCTACAAAAAGGTGGAACATACGTTGATGGGACTGTTGGCGGTGGTGGACATTCCAGTGGCATATTAGAAGCTATTGGATCAGATGGAAAGCTACTTGCTATTGACCAGGATGTCAATGCCTTAGCAGCAGCAAAAAAGAGGCTTGCCCCCTACGACGGTCAAGTGACTTTTTTTCATGCAAACTTTGTTCAGATGCCGGAAATCATTGATGCATATGCACCGGATGGCGTGGATGGCATATTGATTGATATTGGTGTTTCATCACCACAGATCGATAATGCTCAGCGAGGTTTCAGCTATATGCATGATGCACCACTGGATATGAGAATGAATACAGAAGCGGCGTTTTCTGCTTATGAACTGGTTAACAGTTACGATGAGGATGCATTAGAACGCATATTGCGTGAGTATGGTGAAGAAAAATGGTCCAGACGTATTGCAAAGATCATCGTTGAGCGTCGAGCTATTGCACCCATTGAAACAACTTTTCAGTTGGTAGACTGCATTGAGCGTGCCATTCCAAAGGGTGCGCGTGAAAAAGGCTCCCATGTTGCAAAACGCAGTTTCCAAGCGATTCGAATTGAAGTGAATCATGAGTTAGAGGTTTTGGAAAATGTGTTGGATCAAGCAGTTGAACGGCTGAAAATTGGTGGGCGCATGGTTGTGATTACTTTTCATTCTCTAGAAGACAGGATTGTTAAACAACATTTTAAGTATCTGGCAAGTGATTGCATTTGTCCACCAGAATTACCATTTTGTCAATGTGATAAGATGGCGACGGTGAAAATTATTACACGGAAACCAATTGTTGCGTCAAAAGAGGAACTGGTGCAGAATTCACGAGCAGGAAGCGCCAAGCTCCGGATCGTAGAAAAAATACCTGCTTACAAACGAAGAAAATATTAGTAAAGATTTCTGGGGATGATGACCGTGGGAGCAGCAAGAAAATACGTATCACATGATACTTATCCGGACTCGGAGGAGCATAAAAATAGGGCGGCGAATATCATGTTTAGCACGAACTCGAAACGAGCAATCGCGAAAAAGCAAAATGAACGCGTTTTGCGCAGAAAATTTGAAAAGAATAAGCCGCGTTTGTCATTGTTTCGTGCTTTGATCATTGCGTTTATTTTAGGTGTTTTGTGCGTTGGTCAATATGCCGTCATTCAAGATCTTGGTCTGAAAATCAATGAAGGACAACAGGCTCTGGATGATATTAATGCGGAGAATGAAACTTTAAAACAGCAGAGCGCAGCTTTAAATAATCGCAATGTGGTGAAAGAAAAAGCTGAAAAAGAGCTTGGCATGCAGGAAGCTGAAGAAATTATTGTTTATACACCAACAACTCCACAAGCTTCCCAATCTGCTGATGCACAATAAGGAGTTGGATGAATATTGGAACCACGTAAAACACGTATACCGTTTATCATTGTGTTTGCTGTTGCTTTTTTAGCAATAGTGATCTCTTTAAAACTGTTTTATGTGCAGGTTTTAGCAAGTGAAAAATATAGTGACGATTCGCTGAATAATCGTCTGCAAAATGTAGAAGTGACCCCGAATCGAGGGATTATCTATGATCGCAATAATGAAGCTATGGCGATCAGTGTTGAAAAGATGTCTGTTTATATTACACCGTCAGTGATTAGAGAATCGTCGAGCAGAGACGAAATCGTTGATGATATTGTCGAATGCTTGCATATGACAAAATCAGAGGTTAATAAGATCATTGATGACAGCAGCAGTGATTTTGCATGGCTGAAACGTCAATGTGAAAAGGCAGATGCAGAAAAACTACAGGAAAAAGATTATTTAGGTATTGGGTTCACAACAGAATATGCACGTGAATATCCAAATAATGAAGAAGCTTGTCATGTTCTAGGCTTTTGCGGTCTGGACAACCAAGGCTTAGCTGGGATTGAACTTCAATATGATGATACACTAGCGGGAACACCAGGGAAACTGGTTGTTGAATTTGATAAATTAGGCAACGCTATTCCTCAATCCATTCAAGAATCCATTCCTGCTTCGCAGGGACAGAATATACACCTAACGATTGATTCTACCATTCAATATTACGTCGAATCAGCATTGGCAGAAGCGCAAAAGGAACAGAATGCTGAAGCAATGACAAGTATTGTGATGGATGTTAACACAGGCGAAATTCTTGCGATGGCGAATATCCCTGATTTTGATCCCAATAATTATGGCGATTATGAACCTGAAACCTGGACAAACTTAGCCATTTCAAAATTGTATGAACCAGGGTCTCCATTCAAAAGCTTATCAACCTCTATGTATCTTGAAGAAGATATTGTTGAGCCTGATACACAACTTTATTGTCCAGGCTATGTAATGATCGATGGACACCGTTTCCAGGACTGGGATTATCCAGAAGGGGACGGTTTACAGACGATGAAACATGCGGTAGAGCAATCTTGTAATGTGGCGCAGGCCGAATGTGTCAGCAAATTGGGGTTCGAACGCTTTTATGATTATCTTGACGGATTTGGCATGACAAAAAAGACCGGCGTCGATTTGCCTTCTGAATCTTCTCCACTGATGATTGATGAAGACGATGCGGTGGATCTTGACCTTGCCTCTTCTGCTATTGGTCAAGGGAATGCTTATACAGCATTGCAAATGATCACTGCGTTCTCTGCTGTTGTCAATGGCGGTTATTTGATGAAACCACAAATTGTCTCTGAGATTACAGACAATGACGGTGACGTCGTAGAGAAAACGGAGCCAGAAGTGGTTCGTCAGGTCATTTCTGAAGAAACTTCCGAGCAAATGCGTGATATTTTGGAAGGTGTCGTTGAAGAAGGGCTGGGTACGCCAGCTGCAGTTGAAGGCTATCGTGTTGGTGGCAAGACTGGTACAGCAGAAATTGCTTCAGGTGGTACCTATGAAGACAATAATTATATTTTGAGTTTTATGGGGTTTGCACCTGCTGACGATCCAAAATATGCTTGCCTGGTTGTTGTTGATAGCCCAGAAAGTGGTGGCAATAGTGGGACTTTGGCCGGTGGTATCTTTGCTAAAATTATGAATAATGTGCTCAACTATTATCAAATTCCACAGACAGAAGCCCCGAGTGAAGACAATGAAAATATCACGGAAGCTGAAGCTGGTGAAACGGTGACCGTTCCGGATTTGGATCTTCCAATGAGCACTGAAGAAGCGCGTGCCATTATGCAAAAGGCTGGTTTACAGGTCAGCGATGTGACAACTGGTGATCAATTGGTTTGCTGCTTGCCTGCTTCTGGAACAAAGGTTGCGGCGGGTTCTACTGTTGAATTTTACAGTATAAGTTCTAACAGTGATTCAATTATTTTGCCATCCTTTGAAGGCAAGACCATTAAAGATGTCGATTTGATTTTAAATGGATTTGGTTTACAATCAAATCTTTCTGGTAGTGGTTTGGCATATCGTCAGCAGCCAGCGGCCGGTACTTCTGTAACAGCAGGAAGTGAAGTGAAGGTGTGGTTTGCTGGAACCAGTGAATTGGCCAGCATTCAGGAGGCGACAGAACAGTTGCAAGAGAAGAACAACGATGACAGTGCTTCAGAAAGTAACACAGGAAAGAGCAGTGATTCATCGAGCAGCAGCACATCTGATCAATCTAGTGCCAAAAAAGACGACGATGGTTAATGTGTTGCCGAATGCCGTTGAGGCAGGCGCGTCTTTCTGACTTTAACAATAATCATCACTGATTACTTCATAGCTTAGAGAAGCCGGAGAGTGCTTAGGCATTTCCGGCTTACTCGATTTAATGGAGGATATTATTATGTATCAAGTTTCAATAGATCAAATTGCAAAAGAAATGGGGCTCGTTTATCAAGGCCCTGCAGGTAAGTTTGTCCGTAATGTGGTTTTTGACAGTCGGCAGGTAGGGCAGGATGATTTGTTTGTTGCCATTCGTGGTCAACGCGTGGATGGTCATCGCTTTATTGAACAAGCCATTGAAGCTGGTGCTGCTGTTGTGGCTGTTGATGAGGCACATGCATTTTCAAGTGAAACAACCGGGTGCATTATTGTTGATGATGGTCAGCAATTTATCCAGGCTCTTGGCAAGTGGTGTCGACGTCAGTTCCATGGCCCAGTGATTGCCATTACTGGCAGTCAGGGAAAGACCAGTACAAAAGACTTGCTGGCTCAAGTATGTGAGCAATCTCATCAAGTGGTCGTGACAAAAGAAAATCAAAATAATGAATTAGGGATGCCGTTAACATTGACAAGACTCGATGAAGATACGGATATCTTAATTGTTGAGATGGGAATGACTGGATTTGGCGAGATTGATTTTCTGTGTCAGATTGCACAACCGACTCATGCGATTATTACAGGGATTGGCCTGGTTCATGCCGAATTTTTGGGCAGTCAGCAAGGTATTGCGCGCGCAAAAACAGAACTGTTCAAGTATCTTCCTGAAAGCGGCACGGTAGCACTGCGCGTAAAAGATCGGGAACTAGTAGCACCATATTTGAAGGAATGTATGGCCAATGTTGTATGGTGCAGTGATGAAAATGAAGGCGGAGATTTGGTCAGTTCGCAGGTATCTCTGGAATCTGAAAGCAGCAATTTTGATTGTCAAATGAATGGGGTTTCCTTTCATGTAACACTGCCGTTTGCTGGCCGGCATTTTATTGATAATGCGCTTTTGGTAACAGCCGTAGCGCGTGCTATTGACATTTCTGTTTCAGACATTCAAAATGGATTGGGGTCTGCAGTATCCCTTTCGTCGAGCCGAATGGAAATGCATCCATTGTCAGAGAATCGCTTGTTGATCAACGATTGCTACAATGCCAATCCTGATTCTATGATGGCGACGCTGGATGTACTGGCTGGTTATAAGCCGCGCCCAACAATTGCTTGTCTTGGGAATATGTATGAATTAGGTCAATACGAGCAGGAAGGCCATGCAAAGGTTGGCCGTCACTTGGCTGAATTGGGGATAGATGGCTTGATCTGCCTTGGTAGTTTGGCTGAGATTATTGGCGAAAGTGCGATAGCAGCAGGTATGCCAAGTTCAAAGGTGTACTACGTGGATACCAATAAGCAGGTAGCATGCATTCTTGAGGAACATGCACCAAAAGATGCTGTGATACTTGTTAAAGGCAGTAATAGTATGAAAATGGTTGATGTATATCAGGCTATATTAAAAAATAAAAGAATGTTATAATGATGAATGATTTCAAGCAGAAGCGGGAGATGGCCATGAAAGAAATTAAACTGCAGGATATTGCTGGTTTTCAAATTGGCAACGCAGACAATCAACATGCGGGCACAGGGTGCACAGTCATTATATGCCCAGAGGGAGCTCCATGTAGTGTGGATATTCGGGGCGGTGGTCCGGCCAGTCGAGAAAGCGCTTTGCTTGATCCGTCAGCAGCTGCAGATCGCATTCATGCGATCCTGTTAGGTGGCGGGAGTGCTTATGGCTTAGACGCGGCCGGTGGCGTGATGCATTTTCTTGAAGAACGCAATATTGGACTGCCAGTAGGCAGTGCAGTGGTTCCGTTGGTTGTTGCAGCTTGCATTTTTGATTTAGCATGTGGTGATAATGTACGTCCAGACGCAGCAATGGGATATGCGGCTTGTGAAGCAGCGGAAAGTCGTGCTCCGTTTGAAGAAGGCAATCATGGTGTGGGGACAGGTGCTACAGTTGGGAAGCTTCTCAATGGTCAAGGTATGATGAAAAGTGGCCTCGGAACATGTGCCATTGAGTTGGGTGAATTCCAAATTGGTGCTGTGGTTGCAGTAAATGCATTGGGTGATGTGCTGGATGAGCATGGAAACATTCTTGCAGGTTTACGAACATCTGACGGCATTGGTTTTGCGGATACACGAAAAATGATGTTGAATCATTATGAGGATCTTTTGCCAATATTAGCAGGAGCTGGCGATGCAACCACCAATACAACCATTGGTGCTGTTATTATGAATGGAAAGTTTAATAAGACGCAATTGAAAAAGATTGCTGCGTTGGCATCAAACGGCTTGGTACGAGCAGTACGTCCTGTGAATACGACCGCTGATGGTGATTCAATTTTTGCATTAAGTGTTGGTGATGTAAATTTTGATCTTAATCTTGCTGGTTCCGCTGCAGCATATGTGGTAGAACAAGCCATCCGGCGTGCTGTTTACGCTGCAGAAAGTGCTTATGGTGTACCAGCATGGTGTGATTTTAATAAGAAGTAAGGATAGCAGATAAGTGGGAGGAAATCTGGAATGTGGGCATTAGGATTTATTATTAGCTTAGTGATCGGATTGGTTGTCGGTCATTTTATGATCCCTATTCTACATAAGTTGAAATTCGGTCAATCTATTCGTGAAGAGGGGCCAAAAAGCCATCAAAAGAAGCAAGGAACCCCAACAATGGGTGGGATTCTATTTATGATTACTGTTATTGTCACCTTAGTGCTGATGGGGCAATTTAATGGGGTTACCTGGTTTATTGTAGGTAGCGCTATGCTTTTTGGGTTGATTGGTTTGACAGACGATGCCATTAAAATTATTATGCATCACAATGAAGGATTAACACCGAAACAGAAAATTGCTTTGCAATTGATTGCAGCCATTCTCATTGTATTCTGGGCATCTCGTCTGGATATGAATGTGAGTGATTTTTGGATTCCATTGTTTAACATCGTGCTGCCTGTAGGTATTCTCTATTGGCCGTTAATGGTTTTTATCATCGTAGGAACGACCAATAGTGCCAATTTGACAGATGGCTTGGATGGTCTGCTGACAACTGTAAGTATCGTTATTTTCTTAGCTTTCTTTGCTATCGTAAAACTTTACAATGAACCTCATTCCTTAATTGTTATCGCAGTAATGATTGGTGCTTGCTTGGCGTTTCTCTTTTATAATCATCACCCAGCGCGGGTATTCATGGGGGATACAGGCAGTTTCTTTATCGGTGGCATGGTTGTTGCCCTGGCAATGGTTACCAAGACAGAATTGCTCATTCCAGCTATGTGCTTCACTTATTTGATCGAAGCATGTTCAGACATTATTCAGGTATCCGTTTACAAAAGAACCAAACGTCGTGTGTTTAGAATGGCACCATTGCACCATCATTTTGAGTTGGGTGGCCGCAGTGAAAATCAGGTAGTACGTTTATTTTGTATTATTACGATAGTGTCATGCGTGATTGGGGTCGCCCTTTATTGGACGGCATTGCTTTAAAGATAGAGGAGGAGAAACATGGGAGATGCTATTTTGATCATTGGGGCCGCGCGTAGTGGGATTGCCAGTGCAGAATATTTGCTTTCCATTGGAAAAACAATTGTTGTTAGTGATATGAATACAAATCTGGCAGAAAAGGTTGAGACGCAGCTTGGGCATGCGTCTGTTTCCTATGTTTGGGGCAAACAGCCAGATGTAGAAGCCATTCAGCCAGAATTGATCGTAATGAGTCCTGGCGTACCGTTGACGATTCCGCCGGTTGTAAAAGCGCGTGAAATGAACATCCCTGTTATTAGTGAACCTGAATTGGCATTTCGCTACAGTGATGTTCCGTTTGTGGCAATTACAGGAACGAATGGGAAGACAACGACGACGACTTTAACTGCTGTTTTGCTTGAAAAAGAAGGTCGTAAAGTGGTTGCTGGCGGCAACATTGGTTTGCCATTGATTAGTCAATGTCCGCAAATGACAGCACATGATATTGTTGTTGCCGAGATGAGCAGTTTCCAATTGGAAAGTGTGGATACATTCCGTCCAAAGGTGGCTGTTGTTATGAATGTGACGCCAGATCATTTGGACCGCCACAAAACAATGGAAGCCTATGCCGCGGCCAAAGCAAACATATTTAAAAATCAAACAGCCGATGATTATTTGTTGTTGAATAAAGATGATGCTATCGTGGCTGCAATGGCAGATGAAGCAGCTTCTCACGTATATTTCTTTAGTCAGAAGGAAATCCTTGATGAAGGGATATGGCTTGAGAATGGAACACTTATGTTTTCTCTGCAGAAAGAGGAGACATCGCAGGCTTTGATTTCAGCAAATGACATTGGTATTGTTGGTGCGCATAACTGGCAAAATGCAATGGCCGCATCTTTGGCCGCATTGTTAATGGGGCAACAGCCGGCCATTATCGCTGAACGCCTGCGTGCTTTTAAAGGAGTCGCTCATCGTATGGAACCTGTAGCGACGATTGATGGCGTACTTTATGTTAATGATTCCAAAGGAACCAATCCTGATTCTACAGAAAAAGCACTGGGATCGTATGGTGAACATCCGATTGTTCTCATTGCAGGCGGCCGCAATAAAGGCAGCGATATGGCTGTGCTCGTCCCATTGATGCAGGAACACTGTCGAGGTGTTGTGTTGGTAGGGGAAGCTACTGAAGACTTTATTGATGCGTTCACACGCACAGGTTATCAGGATTATGTGTGTGCTGATTCTTTTGAACATGCAGTTGCCAAGGCGCGTGATATGGCGCAATCAGGAGATGTGGTGTTGCTTTCTCCTGCATGTGCAAGCTGGGATATGTTTGATAATTTTGAGCAGCGCGGCGATCTGTTCAAAGATCTGGTGAAGGGTTATGCAGAAAAACAGTAACAATGGGCAAAAACGCCCTGTGTTGGTTGAACAAAATCATTCAACATCTAAGACAAAAGATCAGCAGCGACGCAAGACGCAGCAGAAACAAACAGTTGGCCAGCGACAAATGATGCAAGAGTCGTCACATCAAGCTCTGTCAATGGCAAATCGTCGTGCTCCAAGTTTGCAGGAGCGAGCGGAACAACATCGTCGTGAACATGAGAAAGAAACGAATGAGCAGCAGCGTGTTGTGAAATCACGTACCGTGCAGTCACAACATAAAAAAGATGTTCAGTCGCCAACAAAGACGCGTAAAAAACAAAAATCTAAAAAGACATCACCAAAAGAACCTGGTGTTTTAGATAAAATTTTTGTGCGTGGCAGCGCTGCGGCGGGTGCACCAGATTTTTTCATCATGGAAGTGGTGGCCATATTATTGGCAATTGGGTTAATCATGGTATTTTCTGCCAGCAGCTATCGTTCTTTATTGGAAAATGGCAACGCATACAGTTATTTTATCAAGCAAACGGCATCGGCTGTGATGGGCATTGTTGTCGCATTTGCTGTCATGATGATGAATCCAGGTATTTTCCAAAAACTTGCACCAGTTTTACTAATTCTGGTCTTCTTCTTGCTGCTGTTTACACTGTTTGCCGGGGAAGAAAGTCTAGGGGCGACACGTTGGGTAACAATTGCTGGGATACGTTTCCAACCATCAGAAATGGCAAAACCTTTAATGGTTATATGTACTGCTGACTTGATCAAGAATGGTCCCTATGAATTCGTCAAAGATCGTAATGGCATCATGACCTTTTTAATGATTTTAGCCACTTTTGCTGTTATTGCATTGGAAGATTTAGGATCTGCGCTGGCCATTTGTGGCGGGTGCTTCGCTATGTTTATTGTTGCTGGGTTGTCAAAGCGTTGGATCTTGGGCGTTATTGGCGCTGGTATCGGTGTTGTTGCCATTTATTGCATCATGGAGCCTTATCGTATTCAGCGTTTGCTGGGCTTTATCAATCAAACAGATGCTGATGCAGCAAGTGGTTCTGCGTATCAGTTGGTACAAAGTTTGTATGCGTTTGGTTCTGGTGGCCTTTTTGGCGTAGGCCTTGGTAATAGCGGTCAAAAACTGCTTTATTTGCCAGGTATGCATACCGACTTTATTTATTCGGTTATTGGCGAAGAATTTGGCATCGTTGGTGCCTTGTTAGTATTAGGGTTGTTCATGGCTTTTGCATGGCGTGGCTTTTGGCTTGCTACGCGCATTGAAGATACCTTTAAATCTTATCTGGCATTTGGTGAGACGGCCATCATTACAGTTCAGGCCTTGATTAATATGGCCGTTGCTGTTGGTGTGTGTCCGGTTACTGGGATTACTTTGCCTTTGATTAGTTATGGTGGTACCTCGCTGGTTATTACGTTGACTATTATTGGTATATTGCTGAATATGTCACGTTATGCAGATAAAACAAAGAAAAGGCGGGTACCAAAGAAAACAACAAAAGAATGAAAGACTATGATTAATAATACAATGGGGGAAGACGTATGAGAGTGATTGTTACCGGTGGTGGAACCGGTGGGCACATTTATCCGGCGTTGGCCATTGCTGAGCGTATCCTGGCTGAACTGCCAGGCAGTGAGGTGCTTTACATCGGATGCGACAATGGTTTGGAAAACAGCATTGTGCCGACGACTTCCATCCCTTTTAAGACCATATCTGCACAAGGGCTGCCACGTAAGCTGACACCAGCCTTGGTGCGTTCGCTGTTGGTCAATTCAAAAGGGGTTGCAGAAGCGCGCCGATATATTAAAGCGTTTCATCCAGATCTCGTTATTGGTACAGGCGGCTTTGTGTGTGGACCAACAGTGTTGATGGCGTGTATGAATCACATTCCTGCAATGATTCATGAACAGAATGCATATCCAGGAATGACCAATCGCCTTTTGGCAGCACGTGTTAATAAAGTGATGATCAATTATCCGGAAGCATCGAGGTTTTTTGTGAAGGCCAAGGAAACGGTGCTTACTGGTTTACCAGTGCGTGAAGATATTGGTAAATTAAGTAAAGAAGAAGGCTGCGAAAAATTTGGCCTGGATCCAACCAAGAAAACCATTTTAATCACTGGTGGTAGTCGTGGAGCACGAACGATCAACCGTGTTTGCGCGTTGGCGTTAACAGGAATTTTGGCCAATCCAGATGTGCAAGTGATTTTTGTTACTGGTAAGGTGGGGTATGTGGAAACAAGCCTGCTTATTAAGGACAGTGACAGCAGTGTGCTAAGAGATGAACGATTGCGTTTCCTGGAATATACCCATGATATGCCATATGCACTGGCTGCAGCAGACGTTGTTGTTGGCCGTGCAGGTGCGACCTTCTTGGCTGAAATTGCGATGTGTGGGCTGCCAGGTATTCTGGTGCCATATCCTTATGCGAGTGACAATCATCAGCAGTTCAATGCGCAAGCCGTTGTGGATGCAGGAGCTGGTGAGATGATTTTAGATAATGAACTGACAGTGCCAAAATTAACTGCAGCGCTGAACAGTTTTCTCAATGACGATGCATACTATCAGGCGAAAAAAGAAGCCATGTATGCGTTGGCAAAACCAGCAGCGATGGATGATATCATGATGCTGGTGAAAAGTTTTGAAAAATAGTGTGAAAAGAATAGAGGTGGCAAGATGAACCAGGAACAAAAGTTTAACCATGTTCATTTTATAGGAATTGGCGGTATTGGCATGAGTGCTGTTGCAGAAGTCATGCTGGAGCGCGGTTACACCATCAGCGGTTCAGATCTTAATGAATCTGATCAGGTGCAAATGTTGCGTAGCCGTGGAGCAACCATCTACGTGCCACAGCGCGCAGAAAATATTACAGATGATATTGATTTGGTTGTACGGTCTACAGCAATCCGAGAAAGCAATGTTGAGTATCAAGCGGCTGTAGCTAAAGGAATTCCGGTGATTCATCGTTCTGAAATGCTGGGACATCTCATGGAAGCGCAAAAGGCCATTTGTGTTGCTGGTTCTCATGGAAAGACCACGACCTCATCAATGATTGCGCTTTGCTTGGAAAAGAATGGGTTGGATCCAACAATTGTCGTTGGTGGTGTTATTAGCGATATTGGTAGCAATGCAAAAAATGGTAAGGGCGAATGGTTTGTTGCTGAAGCCGATGAAAGCGATGGCAGTTTTATTAACTTGCTGCCATGGTATGCCGTAATTACCAACATCGAGGAAGACCATTTGGATCACTATAAGGATATTGCAGAGATCAGAGAATCTTTCAAGCAGTTTCTGAATAAAACAAATCCAGAAGGCCGCTGCCTGCTTTGTGCCGATAACGATGAATCTTTCGGCATTGCATCACAAAGCCCTGTGCCAATGAAGACCTACGGGTTCCATGAACGTTCACAATATCGTATCAAGAACCATAAGCAAGTCGGCATAAAAAACGAAGCGGATATTTATAACGGTGACCGTTTTATTGGTCATTTAGAGCTGCAGGTACCAGGCAAACATAATATAGCCAACGCTACGGCAGCAGTTGTTACCTGTATGGATGTTGGTTTGACGTTTGATGAAGTGGCCGCTGTGCTCAAAGAGTACAAGGGGGCGCGACGTCGTTTTCAACATCAGGGCACCGTGGATGGTATTTCTGTGTATGACGACTATGCGCATCATCCAACAGAAATTGCAGCTACACTGGAAGCAGCACGTGCCATGCACGAAGGCGGACGCATTGTGGCTATTTTCCAACCACATCGCTATTCACGCACGCAGTTTTTGGCAACGAATTTTGCGGAAGCGTTGTCACAAGCTGATGAAGTGGTGTTATTGGATGTATTCCCAGCGGGTGAAGCGCCAATTGAAGGCGTATCCAGTCAGCTTATTGTGGACCAGATTGATCCTGAAAAACATGCACAGGTGGTCAATGATGAATATTTGACCAGTGGATTTATTTCAACCTTACAGCCTGGAGATCTGGTACTTGTTTTAGGTGCTGGTTCCATTTGGAAGCAGGCGCCGCTGATTGTTAAAGCATTGGAAGAACGTCGCGCGTAAAAACGTGTATAAAATCATTCGCAGAAAAGGTTGATGCCGATTGAAATTGTTTAGAGATAAAAACAGAGGTCCCAAAGTCAAAAGTGAGGACGTTGTTATTCCAGAAGAATATCTCGAATATGAGCGCGAAGCGGAGGCACGCAAACGTCGTCAATCAACAATACAAGACAATGATGTCTCTGAAGAGACGAAGGCAGCCGAAGATGTTGATCCGCTTGCGATTCGTGTGGAGCAGTTGCTGAATACCAGCAAGAAAACATTGCAAGAACAAGCTGCGCAAAAAGAGATGCCAGCGCCTGATGTTACCATTGGTGAAGTTGTAGAGACGCTGGAAGACATGCTGCCAAATAAAGAAGCGCCGTCTGCAGAGACGCATGATGACGAAACGATGAGTCTTGAAGAGGCATTGCGCGCTGAAAAACAACGTTCCAATCGTGCGGCTAAAAAAGCACGACGTCAAACAAAGAAAAAAGAACGCCCTAAAAGTGGCGAAGGAGCAGCAACAAAAGCTGATGACGATTTGCCAACTGGTTTTAAGGTATTGTTAATCAGTATTATGTTGGTTGTAGCGGCTGTAGTGGTTTTGTTGGGCCCGTTGATGAAAGTCGACCGTGTGCAGGTCAATGATCTCAAGAATATGACGGCTGCTCAGGTGGAAGAGATTGCGGGTAATCCGATTGGTCAAAACCTTTTCCTTTATCGCACAAGTAAAGCAGAAGAAGAATTGAGCTATTATCCTTATGTGCAGAATGTAACGATTACACGTCATTTTCCGCATTGGATTGAAATTAATATCACAGAACGTGAGCCGGCAGGTGTACTACTCAACAATGGCAGCTATTTACAATTTAGTAAAGATGGTGTGCTGTTGAATAATACCAAGTCACTGACCAATCAAAGTTTGCCTTTGATTACAGGTTTTTCAATGGATGAGGTTCCATCACCTGGTGAAGCGTTTAAGGACAATGAGCGTTTCTCAGACATCTTAAAAATTGTCAATGCTTGCTCAGATGATTTGCTTTCAATGATTCAGGAAATTAATATCAAAGATCGCAATAATATTCTGGCCTATACCAGCCAAGGCATTGAAATTCGTATTGGCAATGTCGATAATATCGAATCACGCATGGCAACACTCAATGATATTATGAATCAGGTCATTTTAAGTGACATCATTGAGGAACCAATTGAAGCCATTGATATACGCTATGAAAAATCACCAGTTGTTGTGCTGGAAGGTTATGACAATATTGACGTATCTGAGTATCTTGATGAAAACAACAGTGAGAATAACGACGACACATCGACATCAGGGGATACAGCGTCTAATAGTACGACGAACAGTGGACAAACAACGAATGCTGAGACAAACACTGGAACCAACAGCACCAGTGACAGCCAAAGCACAGGCACAACGAATGGTGATGATGTAGCGGACCAGACAAGTGGAACAACAACTGACAATACATCTGGCAATACGTTGAATGGTACCACAGAATAAGTAGAAAATACTACAATTCTGGAAAGAACGACTTAATTAGAGAAAAATATTTGCAAGAGTTTGCAATATAGGTTATTATTATACAATAAGGCTAGAAATTTTGTGTGGAGGGATCGTGGATGTTCCAACTCGATGATAAGAATAATAACGTCGCTGTGATCAAAGTAATCGGCGTGGGCGGCGGCGGCGGAAACGCTGTAGAGCGCATGATTGCAACCAATGTAGACAATGTAGAATTTATCGTAGCAAATACCGATGCGCAGGTTTTGGCTCAGTCTAATGCTGATACCAAAATTCAAATTGGTGTGAAATTGACGCGTGGTCTGGGTGCTGGTGGTAACCCTGAAATCGGTCAGAAGGCAGCAGAAGAAAGCCGCGAAGAACTGGCAGCAGCGCTCGAAGGCGCCGATCTTGTATTCGTTACAGCAGGTATGGGCGGCGGCACTGGTACTGGTGCAGCCTCTGTCGTTGCAGAGATTGCAAAGAGTCAGGGTGCCCTGACCATCGGTGTTGTTACCAAGCCATTCAAATTTGAAGGACGTAAACGCATGAAGAATGCGCTTGAAGGTATTGAAGAACTGATCGACAAAGTTGATAGTCTTGTTACCATTCCAAACGATCGTTTACTGGAAATTGCCAGCAAAGAAATGACCATGAAGGAAGCCTTCGAATATGCTGATGATATTCTGCGCCAAGGGGTACAGGGTATTGCTGATACCATTACCAAGAATGCAATGATCAACCTTGACTTTGCTGACGTGCGTTCTACCATGCAGAACACTGGTACTGCACTCATGGGTGTTGGTGTTGGCAAAGGTGAAGATCGCGCTGTCGCAGCAGCCAAGGCTGCAATTTCTTCTCCATTGCTTGAAACCAGTATTGAAGGTGCAACAGCACTGTTAATTAATATTTCTGGTCAGAACCCAACACTGATGGAAACGCAGGAAGCGGTTGATTATATCAATGATGCGACTGGCGGCGAACCAGATGTCATCTTTGGTGTCATCGACGATCCAGGCGCAAAAGACGATATCAAGGTAACGGTTATTGCTACTGGTTTTGCACGTCAGCCGGAAGAACCTGTATTCCGCCCTGCAGCACCATCTAAGAGCAGCAGTACAACACGCAGCACCAGCAGCGCACGTACACAGCAGCGTCACAGTGGCGGTTATGATGATGTTCGCATTCCAGATTTCCTGAAAAACAGAAATCGCTAAGAACAATGATTTCATCCCGGATCATAGTGGTCCGGGATGTTTTTGTATAAGGTGAATAGTTATAACAAGCTTACTTATAAGCTTGTATCATAGAAAGGACCGTTGAACCATGCATTTTAAGGGACTCATCTTGGGTGCGCTCTCCTTCCTCATCATTGGCGTATGGCATCCAATCGTTATCAAAGGCGAATATCATTTCGGCCGCAAAGTCTGCATGCCAGCGTTTGCAGCCATTGGCGTTGCCTGCGTGGCACTGTCGCTGCGTGTAAAAAACACCATTCTCAATGCAGCCATTGCGCTTTTTGGATTTTCTGCGCTTTGGGGCATTAAAGAAGTGGCAGAACAGGAAGAACGTGTGGCACGTGGTTGGTTTCCATCCAATCCAAAACGCGTGGATAAATAATGACAGATTGCCAACATCTGACGAACATTCGTCAGATGTTTTTCTTTTTTGAAAGAAATGGCCTCATTTTCATAGGCATAGTGCTCGCTGCAAATTATTTAGAAAAGATTTGTAGCTGCTTAACGATCAATGATTCGAAGTTCTTACCGCCAGGTATTGACTAGTAATGACAATTTAGATGCAATGACGAATATTTACTGGAGAATAAATCGTGCATGGTGTATTCTAATCGTAGAAATATTGTGACTATACGGGAGGGGTTTTTATGAAAAAAACTTGGAAAACGTTAGCAATCAGTGGTGTATTGATGGCAGCATGTGCATTGCCAATTCAGGCAGCATCAACCGACGTGCATCTGGAAGTCAATGGCGTGCCGATTCAGTCCAATGCTGAAACAGGAACACCATACATCTCTGATCATGGACGCACCATGCTGCCAATTCGCTTGCTTGGTGAACTGGCTGGCTGCAGCGTTGATTATGACAATGGAGCGGTTACAGTGACCAATGATGCGCTTCAATTGAAGGCACAATTTGTGAATGGTCAAAATACCTGCACCATCAATGGTGCAACCGTCAATCTTGATGAGCCAATGACCATCAGTGCCGAAGGGCGTGCGTATGTGCCGGTGCGTGCATTGGCAGAATCCTTTGCTGATGTTAATTGGGACAACGACAGCCGCACTGTTCAGGTGACAGTAAAAGATCCTGCAGTAACTGCGCCATCGCTGGATGATTGGCAATTTGCGTTAAATACGCAAGGCACTGGAGATCAGGTTTTTGTTGCAGCCAATAATGAAAAAACGGGTCAGACCTTCACTCTTGCATTGCCGAAAGAGCATTTTAGCACGGCGAATGCTGAAAGCCTCTATGTGGGCGAAGCAAAATTGATTGATGACCAGCTAACGATCACAATTGGTCGAATGGGACTAATGGGTGGTACTGAAAAGACCGTTCTTATGACGCCATTTGCTGATGCTGGTCAAACAGATATGACTTATGTGGGTGTTATTCCTTATAAGAGTGATTACACCATCGCTGATGGTAAAATTTATTATACGGATGGTACCGACCAGGGCCCATGGAATATTGATCCAAATGTGCTGTATGTGGCTGATCTTGGCGACACTGCCAACAAAAAAACGGTCAAGTTTGATTTTGCGGTCAATGCCTGCAGCCTGAGCTTTGAACAAGGCATGCTTGTTGCGACGGAAGCAGATGGCTTGCGTCACATCATCAATCCTGAAACACTGGAAGTCGTTGGCGGCGCTTTGGCTTAATCCTTTGTACGAAAGCCGTGACGTATTGTCGCGGCTTTTTTGTTTGCCAGCTAGTGGTAACAAATTGATGGCAAACGAAAAAAACTCTGGAGATATAACAACATATGTAGTATTCTAATTATAGGAATATACTGAATATTTAGGGAGGGATATTTATGAAAAAGACATGTAAAACCTTGCTGGTCAGTGGTGCGTTGATGATGGCCTGCGCTTTGCCAATGCAGGCAGCTTCCACTGACGTGAATCTGGAAGTGAACGGAGTGCCGATTGAAGCCAATGCAGAAACGGGCGCGCCGTACATTTCAGACAATGGTCGTACCATGCTGCCGGTTCGCTTAATCAGCGAATTGGCTGGTTGTGATGTTGTTTATGAAAATGGCACAGTGAATGTGACAAATGAGCAGCTTTCACTGGAAGCCAT
Source organism: Peptococcaceae bacterium (assembly GCA_036303105.1). GTDB lineage: Bacteria > Bacillota > Peptococcia > Peptococcales > Peptococcaceae > UMGS1590. Next base: position 39,566 of record JAXJBF010000116.1, read on the forward strand.
TTTCGTCAATGGTCAGAACAGCTGCACCATCAATGGTGAGACGGTTGTGCTTGATGAACCAATGACCATTAGTGCCGAAGGGCGTGCTTATGTACCAGTGCGTGCGTTGGCTGAATCCTTCGCGGATGTGGAATGGGTTAACGATACCCGCACGGTCAAGGTAACCATCGAGGCGCCAGTGGTTGATCCGGGTCAAAGCGATTGGACGTTCAGCTTGAGTGCCGGGACGACGTCGGAGACCAGCGATCAGTTGTTTGTTGTTGCGACCAATACAAAGACTGGGCAGAGTGTGTTTCTGAGCGGTGCAGAGAAAGCTTTTGGCGAGTACTTTAATGCAGAAAATAAGAACGAATATTACCCAGGAACGACCAAGGTGATCGATGGTCAGGTTTATCTCACAGTGGGTCGTGGCGGCGTCATGGGTGGTTTTGAAATGAAGATTTTTGCTCTGCCGGATGTAGCTGCTGGTCAGACAGAATTGAGCTATGTAGGCACCATTCCATATAAGAGCGATTACACCGTGGTCAATGGGTATCTGTATTTCACTGATGGCACCAATCAAGGACCATGGGACGTTGATCCAAACGCCCTGTACCTTGCCACTGTTGGCGACACCACCAACAAAGTGAAGCTGCATGCCAATGTTGCCGTCAACGACTGCACCCTGAGCGTGGAAGATGGCATGCTGATTGCCACCGCACCGGATGGCAATCGTCATGAAGTATCTCGTGTGCCGGAAACCGCGGGGAGCATTGATCCGTCACACATGCAGAAGGTGTTAGATGAGAATACGACACTCGAAGGTTTTTTGGCCAGCGATGATATGCTGAGCTTTGCTGAAATTGCTGTTTTGCCTGGGTCCTCCATATCTGAAGAAGAAGGCAATTGAGGCATTGAGTGAGACATTATGCAGCCGTTTTGGAGAGCGGCTGCATTTTTTGTCACTTTTTTGTCTTTGATAAGTGACAAATGGTAACAGTCCGTCCAAACGAATCATTATTGTAATAAATTTATGATATAATTCGAATAGTAAGTAAAAAGGAGGAGACAACATGAAACAAACAATGAAAAAATGGACGGCTGGTGTGGCCATGGCAACGATGCTTGGACTTTCTGCGGCACCGGCATCGGCAGCTGTGGACGTGGCATCGACAGATCTTACGCTGGTTATCAACGATAAAACGGTGACGACCAATGAAGACATTGGGCAGCCGTTCATCACTTCAGACGGACGGACAATGATTCCACTGCGCCTGGTCAGTGAAGAGCTCGGCTACCAAACGGACTGGCAGGAGGATGGTACCATTCACATCACCAGCGATGACGGAACGGTGGATGTGACGCTGATGGTGGGTGCAGATAACTATATGGCCAATGGCAAGCCAGGCGTTTTTGGCACGCAGCCAACGCTGTGGAACGACCGCACCTATTTGCCTGCGCGTGATTTCATGGAACTTTACGGCACGGTAAATTGGGACAATGACACCCGCACGGTAACGGTGAAGACGGGTGAACAACCTGTTGAAGAAATCAGCGATTGGACGTTTAAATTGAGCTTTGGCGGAGACATTCAAACAGTGGGCAATATGTATGTGACAGCCACTAATGAAAAGACCGGCAAAGTGGTCTATTTGACAGGGATTGAAGATGTTCTGGGCGATTGGGCCGGCGATACGGGACATTATCTGGATTATTACTTTAATGGGTCAAAGGTCATCAATGGCCAGCAAAGTGTGACCGTTGGCCGTCAAGGCTTGGTTGGCAATGGTCAAGTGGCCTTGTTCTTGGTTCCTGATCTCGATACGGTTGGCACCACGGCAGCATTGACCTACGTGCGCAGCTTTAACTACACCACCGATTACACCATGGCAAACGGCTATTTGTATTACACTCAGGGTACAAAGGGACCGTTCATCTATGATCCAAACGTGCTTTATTTTGCCCAGATTGATGATGATGCCCTTACCTATGTCACCTTTGAGCTCGATTTCCCTGTCAACGCCTGCACGTTGCGCGTTGAAGACGGCGTGCTCATTGCTACCGAAAAAGATGGCACCCGTCATGAAGTGTTGAAAGTGCCTGCTGAAGATTCTGTGGATGTTGCGCATATGCAGCAGGTGTTAGAAGCCTCTGAAGGCAGCGACGACACTCTGAGCGTTGAAGAAATTGCCTGCATGCCAGGAGCAAGCGTCAGCGAAGAATAAACACAATGTCGAAAGGAGAAAGCGTCGTGGAACAGAACACATTGAAACTGCTCTCAACACTTTTTGCTTTGATGATTATTATTTGTGTTATTGGATTGATGCTAAGCGGTTTGTTGGAATTGATCTTTATTCCAGCGCTAGTTATTGTTGTGGCTGGTTTTATTCAAAAGAAAAATAAGTAGTGGGCCAGATATGGGGTACAGACTGTTCAGCACAGTGATTTTCGCTGGAGGTGGTTTGGATTAGATGGCCACATATGTTTTTTCCTTCTTATCGATTGATATGGTCGAAGGACTGGACACCGCCTTTTTGGATATGGGTTCAAACGCACGTTGAAGAGATGCTGGGGTTGTTTGTGTTGAGTCTTGGGTATTTACTTGCAGCGGCTGCGTGGTCACGAAAGCATCAAACGTCTGCGCCAAAGATCTTGACGTTTCTGGCTTATAGCACTTTGCTGATCAGTGGATGTATGCTGCTGGCCATTGCGCTATCGTGAGGAAGTGACGTGTATGCGACGACGAATGCAGAAGAGAAGTGTTGCATTCAGGAGCAGTTTACACAGCACCCTATTAACTTCAACATGCTTAAACAGATTTGCATGACAATCCTATTTTGTGTGCGGGACGAAAACGTCGAAGCGGTCTTGGCGCTGATTCGGCGGTCATAGAAAAATACCATCGTGGAAATGATTACACGGTGGTATTTTTTGCGAGAATTATCTGTAAATATCGATGAGTGATACGTGACAGGAAGCCTGTGTGTATGATATAATGTTACCATCATATAATAGAACGTTTTTCTATAAAAAGGGGGTAACATAATGACGACATGGAAGAAAAAGGGCGTTAGCGTGCTGCTTGTTGTGCTGCTGCTTATGGGTTGTTTTGGCGTTGCAGCGTCACGGCCAGCAGAGGCCGCTTCTGTCAGCGGCCAAGCCATTATCAACAAGGCCATGGAATACGTTGGAAAAGTGCCTTATGTGTATGGAGGCACAAAAATTGATGGCAGCAATCCTGGTGCCGATTGTTCAGGCTTTATCTGCCGCATCTATGAAAAGTTTGGCATCAATATGTGGAGCGTGCGCACGCATCTGCGTGACTACGGTACCAACATCGGCACCGATTTGAATCAGGCGCAAGTGGGCGACATCATCTGGTTCAGTGGGCATGTGGCGATCTATGCTGGCAAGAGCAGCGGCAGTCATATGATTGTGCATGAGACTGGCGGCAGCTATCAGAATGTTGCTTATACGAGCGTATCGGTTGTGAACGCTGAACTCAAGGGCATCATTCGCATTCCTGGCGTGAATGGCAACACAGCAGCACCGCCGGCGGTGACCTTCTCAAAAGCGACCGATCCAGATTATACGAAAAAAGCCAGCATCAGCAACACCAATGCCGTGGTGGTGCAGAAAATTACTAAGCCAAGCGGCACCAATGTTACCAAAATGGGTGTGATCATTTATCAGGGCAATACCGTGCTGAAAAAGTACACGGAGAGTGTTTCTGTCGTGTCTGCAGCGCAAACAACCTATCACTCCTGGTACGACATCAATAAAGAAGTTGGCCTGACCCTTGAACCGGGAACGACGTACGGTTATCAGTTCTTTGGCGTTTTTAACGGCGTGGAAGTCAAAGGCGCCAAGCAGACCTTTACAACGACGGGCAGCGCCAGCAACAGCAATCAATCTTATTTGATTACATTCTATGCCAATCCGGAAGGTACGACGCAATTTTCCAATTGGTGCAAGTATGGGCAGACCATCAGTGAGGTTTTTGGTGGAGATATGCCGAGTGCTCAGGTGCCGGAAGGCTATCAGTTTAAGTATTGGTATGTGAAAGAAAACGGACAAAACATTCCAATTGGCAATGTGACCACCTACCGTTGGACGAGCGATATCATTGTGTATCCATCCTATGAAAAGCTTCCAGATCCGTATGTGCCAGAAGAAGGTGTTCATGATGTCTTTTTCGTGGATTCGGCCAATATGGTGACCTATGGGTATTACCATATAAAAAATGGTGACACCTATACTTTGCCGGCCACCACGCCAACACGCAATGGCTATGAATTCATCGGCTGGTTCACCGAGCCAAGCGGTGGCACAAAGATTACGGCCGGCATGGTTGCCAATCTTGATGCTGATGTGGTGTATTATGCACAGTTCCGAAAAGTTGATGTAGAGCCACAGCCAGAACCAGATCCTGGCCAAGAGCCACAACCTGAACCAAGTGGTGATGTTAAAATGACGTTGAACATTGGGAATCCCGTTTTTACTGTAAATGGGGAACGTCAAGCTATTGATAGTCTGGGTACCACGCCAATTATTCGCAACGGACGCACGCTTCTGCCAGTGCGTGCGGTCATCGAAGGCATGGGTGGCACGGTGGATTACGACAACGACACACGTGTGGTCACCTTGGTGATGGATGGACACTCGCTGTACCTCATGCTCGATGACAAGATGGCATGGGACAGCCGAAACGATTATTATATGCTCGATGTGGCGCCGGTTTCGATTGGTGGACGCACCATGCTGCCAATTCGCTTCGTGGTGGAATATTTCGGCGGCCAGGTAGACTGGGACAACGCCAGCCAGACTGTGACCATCACCAAATAGAACAGGATATATTGAGAAGATCAAAAAGCGGACCGTGTGGTCCGCTTTTTTCTGTATGGCAGGCTATTGTGTTGGTTTAGGTGTTGCCGCAATAATAGTCAATGGCTTGTTTGACAAAGGCAGCGGTGCCGCTGCCGCCTGCTTTGTCGATGTTTTGTGTGAAGCGCTCGTCACCGACATACAGCTGGCCAAGATTGGCAAGCATAGCAGTGTCACAGACATAGAAATGGCTGCTGATGCATTGCTGCAAAGCCTGGATTTGAGTCTGCACCGCTGGGGATGCAGACGGCAGGTTTTGTAGAGCGCCCAGCTTGGTAAAAATGCTCATCAGTTGTGCGGTGCCTGCCTGGTTGGCCTGACCGTTGCTGTGTCGCCGTGCATAGTCCTGATATTCCGGCGTGTGTTGCCAACGCGTTTTGGCTTCTTCTTTATAGTGTTTGAGCTCTGATTGGTCAAAAACTTGAAACGTCATGGCGGAAATGCCTCCTTTTTGCAGTTCACGGGCAAAGGTGATGAGTGCAGCCAGACGCTGCTGCTGTAGCTCCAACAGTTCAATTTGCTGCTGCAAGGCGTCTGCCGGATCAAAGCTGGGGCTGTCAAGGATGGCTTTGATGTCCTTGAGCGAGAATTGCAATTCACGAAAGAGCAGAATGCTTTGCAGGCGCCGAAGTGCCGCGTCATCATACAGCCGATAACCGGCGGCGCTCAGGGACGTCGGCTTCAAAAGCCCGATGGCATCGTAGTGATGCAAGGTACGTACACTGACTCCTGTGAGTGTGCTGACTTCTTTTACTGTTCGCATCATCATTCCTCCCGTGTGTGATAAGTATAGACCATGACGCAGCGTCAGGGTCAACAGGTAAAATAAAAAATGCCCCATTCTTTTGAATGGAGCATAGATACTTAGTCGCTGACGAGCCAGTTGATGATGCCGCTGATGATGGTAAGGACCAGAGCAGCAAACGTAGCTGCCCAAAATCCACCAACAGCCATTCCTGGCACAATCAGAGAGGTGATCTTGAGCATGAATCCGTTGATCACAAAGGTGAAGAGGCCGAGGGTAATAATGTTGAGCGGCAGAGTAAGAACAGTGAGAATTGGTTTAATGATGGCATCGACGATGGTCAGCACGATGGCACCGAGCACCAACGCTGCCAAGGTGTCAAAATAAAGTCCTTGTACAAGCTGAGCGGTAAGATACAGGCCCAGGCAGTAGGACAGAAGATGAACAATAAGAGATTTCATTGGGCAGCTCCTTTCAAGAGATCATTGCTTTCGTCTCAGACGGGCCTGAAGATCCTGATGGGTCTTCAAATAGGTATGGATGGTTTCAGCAAGATCGCGGCTGATGCCGGGTACTTCTGCTAGCGCATCTACGTCTGCACTTTGAATTTTACTAAATGAACCGAAATGGGTCAAGAGATTCTCCTTGCGTTTTTTACCAACACCAGGAATATCATCAAGTATGGAAGCCAATTGACGTTTTCCGCGCAAGGAACGGTGGTAGGTAATGGCGAAACGGTGGGATTCGTCACGCACACGTTGGATGAGATAGAGGGCATTGGATTGGCGCGGCAGAACGATCGGATCTTCTTCGTTTTCCTTGAAAAGCAGTTCTTCTTGCTTGGCTAGGCCGAAGGTGGGAATATAGTCATAGCCCTGTTCACGCATAGCACGGCGCGCATAGCCAAGCTGGCCCTTGCCTCCGTCGATGATGACGAGATCAGGCAGCCAGGCAAATTTGCCCATTTTCATGCCGCTTTCCAATTCTTTGGTGGCGTGGCTGAAACGACGGGTGATGACCTCGTGCATGCTGGCAAAGTCATTCGGCCCTTCGACTGTTTTGATCTTAAAGTGTCGGTACTGGCTTTTAGCTGGTTTTCCAGCGACAAAAACCACCATGGAAGCGACCGAGTCGGTGCCCTGGATGTTGGAAATGTCGTAGCATTCAATGCGGTTGGGCAGGTGATCCAGGCCAAGGTAGTCTTTGAGATCAACGAGGGCGCCTTCGGTGCGTTCACGGGCACGTTCACCGCTGATGATGCGTTTGGCGAGGGCTTCTTCAGCATTGCGCCGGACCAAGTCCATGAGTGCGCGTGTTTGTCCTTGCTTTGGTACGTGAAATTGTACCTTGACACCGTGCTTTTCGGTGAGCAGGGCTTCCAAAGTGGCTTCGTCATCGAAGTCGTGATCGATGTAAATGGTGCGCGGCACTGCCTCCTGATCCAGATAGAATTGCTTCATGAAACTGGAAAAGACCTCTTCATCGCTGTCGTCTTTATTGGCGTGGAGTGGATAGGATTCGCGGCCGAGAATTTTGCCGCCGCGCACGAAAAAGACCTGCATCATGGCGCCAAGGTCATTGCGTGCCATCGCCACGAGATCGTGGTTGCCGGTGCTTTGGCTGCTGGCTTTCTGGCGGTCGCTGATGGCGTCGATGGCGCGAATTTGATCGCGAAGCTGAGCAGCGGTTTCAAATTCCAGTGCGTCTGAAGCAGCGAGCATGTCTTTTTCAAGCCGCTTGCGCAGCGGCTCGATGTGACCGTTGAAAAAGTCCGCCACCTGTTCGATCATGGCGTTGTAGTCGGCTTTATTGATATGGCCAACGCACGGTCCCTTGCAAAGTCCCAGGTGCTCATTCAGGCAGCTCATGCCTTTGTTGAACTGGCTGTTGGAGCAGGTGCGAAACGGAAAAATACGGTGGGTTAAATCCAATGTTTCACGCAGCTCGGTGACGTTGGTATAGGGACCAAAATAAC